>NZ_JBQERC010000004.1:0-212893 GCF_056534665.1 Ruegeria sp. P8 | reverse complement strand
GCTCGATCTCGTCGCGCTGACGACCCAGCTCAGACCGGATCGAGCCAAAAAGCTCAGGATCGCGGTCCGACAAGGACTGGGTGAAAAATCCGGTGTCACGAAGATTGGCGTTCATTGGCGCTCCACATGGCTGGGTATTAATCTTGCGGATTTCCTATCGGAAACGCCACATTCGCAAAAGGCTTAAAGCGACGATTTGGCCTGCTGCGGCGTCAAGACTGGCCTATTGGGGAAAGGTATGTTTGTTTCGGAACCAAATGTGCAACACCGGAAACCACAAAACATGAAAAAGAGAATCGCCTTTCTCGCCAGTGAGGTCAAAGTGGCGCAAACAGCGCGCGACATCCTGGTGGCCAAATATGGTAATGTGGCACCTCGGGACGCAGATGTAGTGGTTGCATTGGGCGGCGACGGCTTCATGTTGCACACTTTGTACAATGTGCAACATCTCGATACTCCGGTTTACGGGATGAATCGCGGCACGATCGGCTTTCTGATGAATGAGTATCACGAAGACGACCTGATGGCGCGGCTGGAGGATGCCGAGGAAGAGGTTATCAACCCGTTGGCCATGCAGGCGATGGACCAATCTGGAAAACTGCACGAGGCGCTGGCGATCAACGAAGTGTCATTGCTGCGCGCCGGTCCTCAGGCAGCAAGGCTCAAGATCAGCGTAGACGGCCGGGTGCGCATGGCCGAACTGGTCTGTGACGGGGCATTGCTTGCCACGCCTGCGGGATCGACCGCCTATAACTATTCCGCGCATGGGCCGATTGTTCCGATTGGCGCTGACGTTCTGGCCCTGACACCCATCGCAGCGTTTCGCCCAAGGCGGTGGCGTGGTGCCTTGTTGCCGAAAATGGCGAAAGTCAGGTTCGATGTGGTCGAAGCTGACAAGCGCCCGGTCATCGTGGCCGCCGATTCCGTTTCTTTCCCGGATATCGACTGGGTTGAGATCAGGTCGGAACCAGCCATTGCGCACCGTATCCTTTTCGACCCCGGCCATGGGTTGGAAGAACGTCTAATATCCGAACAATTCACGTAAAATAGGCCATCCCCAAATTTTTCTCACGCCTGTGTGAAGCAGTTCACAGGAATTCCCTTAATGATTGGCTAATGTGAACTTGTCCGGAGAACACGCCAAGGTGGGAGTGAGTGGCCACCTAAACGGTGTTTTCGAATGGTTGCGCAGATTTTGCGCTGGCGAGGGTGGGTGGTGCTACGCTCGTCATCAGAAATCCGGGCTTATTTTAGCAGCTGGACCCCGGGCACAATGACCCGGGGTCTATTTTTTGTTACATGTGATCCCAAAGCGGGAAACACATCTGTCCCACGCGAGCTTCTATCGCGGCGGCGGCATCCACGGCCAAATCCTCGCGCCAGCGCTGTGCCGCGATCTGTACATTGATAGGTTGAGGCCCTTTGGGAAGGTTGGCCAATCGTGACGGAACGCAGGCTGCAGGCAGTCCCAGAAAGTTCATCGCATAGGAATAGACAGCGCATCCCAAAACATCATGCACGCCTTCAGCGCCTTCGGTGTCCCGGTCAGGTTTGAAAAATGGCTGTGGCAGGAAAGGGGACAAAACCAGCGGGTAGTCCTGCATAAACAGGGACCATTCACGGGCATAATGGCTGCGCTTGGCCAGCATCCGAACCAATTCTGTTTCAACGATGGGTGGGAATTCCTGAAAGTAGACGTCAAAGATGTCGCGGATGGTTTTGGAACCAGCGGCTTCAATGTCCGATTTCATCAGGGTCAGCACTTCGCCCATCAAGGTCCGATACCCGATCCGACCACATTCAAAGACATCGGGTGGATCGACCTCTTCAACGTCGTACCCTGCATCGACCAGCGCATCGCGCGCAGTGTCGAGGGCTTTTTCGACCTCGGGGTGCAGCGCATAGCCGAAGGTGTTCTTGGTGAATGCCACCTTGATCGGCTGGTCAAAACGCTCGCCGCGCCAGGGCATTGGTACGTGGAACGGATCCCGCGCATCGGTGGCGATCAGGCTGGGCATGGACAGGTGCAGATCCGCAGTCGACCGGGTGATCAGGCCCTGAACCGACATTGATTGCGCCAGCAATCCGCGTTCGGCCTTCTGACTTGGGTTCCACGCGGGAACGCGCCCCAGCCCCGGTTTCACCGTAACCGCTCCGATAGCGGCTGCCGGAAAGCGCAGGCTGCCGCCAATATCGTTGCCATGGGCCAGCGCACCGAGACCTGCCATCACGGCGGCAGCAGCGCCACCGGATGATCCCCCGGGTGAAATGTGCCGTCCCCACGGGTTGAACGTGCGCCCATGCAGGGGGTTGTCGGTGTCGGCCCTGAAGGAAAACTCGGGCGTATTCGTTCGCCCGATCACAATGGCCCCCGCTTTTTGCAAGTTGCTGACCACCGGCGCGTCATCCGGTGCGATCACATCCTTCAGCGCAATGACACCGTTGGTGGTGGCGTGGCCTTTCTGATCGACATTCACCTTGATTGTTACCGGAACACCATGCAGCGGGCCGGTCGGCTGACCACTCCGCCGTGCAGCATCTAGCGACTGCGCGCGTTCCAGGGCCTCGGCGCGCAAGTCTTCGACGACCGCGTTCAGCGCGGGGTTCACCGCGTCCATGCGATCAATCGAGGCCTGAACCGCCTCGGTCGCGCTCAGATCGCCGCGTCGGGTCAAGGTGGTCAGCTCTGTGGCGCTGAGACGCCAGATATCGGTATGTGTCATGGGCCCTCACTGTCTTACAGCGACAGTAGGGGCCCAGATTCAGGTTGCAAGGGCGGACATGACATGGGCGGCCTGTGCCGCCCGATGGTTACTTGGCGTAACCAATTGTCTGCAATGCTTCCTTGATCTCATCAAGGATGGCAGGATCGTCAATTGTTGCAGGCATTTTGTAGTCCTGACCGTCTGCAATCGACACCATCGTACCACGCAGGATCTTACCGGAACGGGTCTTGGGTAACCTGTCGACGACAACAGCCAGTTTGAAGGCGGCCACCGGCCCGATTTTCTCCCGAACCATTTTGACGACTTCCTGAACCACATCGCCATGATCCCGTGTGGCACCAGCATTCAGGCACAGGAAGCCAACCGGCATCTGTCCCTTCAGCTGGTCCGAAACACCGATCACCGCGCATTCTGCCACATCTGGGTGGGCGGCCAGCACTTCTTCCATCCCACCTGTCGACAAGCGATGGCCGGCAACGTTGATGACGTCATCGGTGCGCGCCATGATGTAGAGGTACCCGTCTTCGTCAATCATCCCGGCATCGCCGGTTTCGTAATATCCGGGGAAGTGTTCAAGATAAGATTTCTTGAACCGTGCTTCGGCATTCCACAGTGTTGGCAAGGTGCCTGGGGGCAGGGGCAATTTAACCGCGATGGCACCCAGTTCACCGGCCTTCATCGGGTGACCGCCTTCATCCAGAATTTGCACGTCATAACCCGGCATCGGTTTTGCGGGCGAGCCCAGCTTGACCGGAAGCTCTTCGATACCCAGCGGGTTTCCGGCTATGGCCCAGCCGGTTTCGGTTTGCCACCAATGGTCGATCACCGGAACCTTCAGCGCGTTTTGTGCCCAGATAATTGTGTCAGGGTCGGCGCGTTCGCCTGCCAGATAGAGGGCCTGTAGATGAGACAGATCGTATTTGCCGATCAATTCGCCTTTGGGGTCTTCTCGTTTGACGGCGCGGATGGCCGTAGGTGCGGTGAAGAAGCTTTTGACCTTATGTTCCGAGATCACGCGCCAGAAGGTGCCAGCATCCGGGGTGCCGACCGGCTTGCCCTCGAACACAATTGTGGTGTTTCCATGGATCAGGGGCGCGTAGCAGATATAGGAGTGCCCCACGACCCAGCCCACATCGGAGGCTGCCCAGAACACGTCGCCCGGATCGACGTTATAGACATTCTTCATCGTCCAGTTCAGTGCCACAAGGTGTCCGGCAGTGGGGCGCACGACCCCTTTGGGTGCACCCGTAGTGCCAGAGGTGTACAGGATATAAGCCGGGTCATTGCCATCAACCGGCACGCATTCAGCCGGTTCGACACCGTATTGGAAACCATGCCAGTTGAAATCGCGCCCTTCAATCAACTGGGCGACCTCTTGTTCCCGCTGGAAGATCACACAAAAATCAGGTTTGTGGTTGGCCAGTTCGATCGCACCGTCAAGCAGGGGCTTATAGTGTACCACGCGACCGGGTTCCATCCCACAGGACGCGGCGATGATTGCTTTGGGTTTGGCGTCGTCGATGCGCACGGCCAGTTCGTTACTGGCAAACCCGCCGAACACGACCGAATGCACGGCGCCGAGGCGGGTACAGGCCAGCATCGCCTCAAGCGCTTCGGGGATCATCGGCATGTAGATAATGACACGGTCGCCTTTCTCGACACCCTTTGCGCGCAGCGCGCCGGCCAGAGTGGCCACGCGGTTGCGAAGCTCGACATAGGATATCTCGCGCTTGGTGTGGGTAATGGGGCTGTCATAGATGATGGCGGTTTGTTCACCGCGCCCGTTTTCCACATGACGGTCTACGGCATTCCAACAGGTATTGACCCGCGCGTCGCTGAACCATTCGTACAAGGGCGCATTGTCGTCGAACAGTGCTTTGCTGGGGGCCTTGACCCAATCGATCCCTTTCGCAGCGTTCATCCAGAACGCTTCGGGGTCGGATTTCCAGCTGTCATAAACGTCCTGATACGCCATCTTGTCCTCCTCACAACGGCTTGGACATTGTGTTAGGTCGCTGAAAACATCCGGGCAAGCGCGACGCGTGACGACGCGTCAGTTTACCGCAAAAAATTTGCAGATCAGCGGAATATGACTTGCAAATTTTTGCAAAATTACAGTTGAAGCACAGTTTTTGTCGCAGCAATAGAAAGTTTTGCAAAATTGCAAACCATTGCGTGCAAATATTGTGCCGTTCCGAGAATCAGCTCAACCAGCCGTTTTGGCGTAACGTGGCAGCTTGTCCTGAAGGTTCAGCCAGGGCAGGTGGTCGGCGTGGAACACGTGAAACTGTGGCGGCAGGGTCTCCGGGTTGTCCAGCGTTGCGGTGTAAAGATGAATGTTCACCGTATCGCGCGCTGTGCGATAGGCCATCTGGGTTCCGCAGTTGCCGCAAAACAGACGTTCAACCCCTTCCGATGAGCGATAGATCTTTGGTGCCTGACCCAACCATCTGACCGCCTCATGCGGCAGCCCGAAAAAAGCCGTGACCGGCGCGGCGCAGTTTCGCCTGCAATCTGAACAGTGGCAATAACAGCTCCACGCGGCTTGGGCATCGCTTTCCCAATGCACGGCGTTGCAGTGGCAATGTCCTTTCATGCGCTTCCCCCCCCCCTGTTGGCAGGGGCGCCAGCAAGGCTGCCCCCGGTTAACCGTAATGCGCCACGGGTGTTCCTGCAATCGCCGCCATGTTCAGCAGACCGCGCGCGGTGATGGATGGAGTAACAATATGGGCCTTGTTGCCCATGCCCATCAGGATCGGGCCAACTTCAATCCCGTCCGCCTTCATCTTCAGAATATTGCGTACGCCACTGGCAGCATCTGCGTGGGCGAATATCAGAACGTTGGCCGCCCCCTCTAGTCGCGACGCTGGGAAGATACGCGCCCGCAGGTCTGCATCCAAAGCCGCATCCAGATTCATTTCGCCTTCGTAGACAAAATCGCGCGGCTGCCGATCAAGGATTTCAAGCGCCGCCCGCAGCCGTTTGCCTGATCCTTCAGCCTGATTGCCGAATTGCGACTGCGAACAGAAGGCGATCTTGGGCTCGATCCCGAACCGGCGAACATGTCGCGCGGCGCCAATGGTGGTTTCGGCCAATTCTTCCGGCGACGGCAATTGCCGGACATGCGTATCGGCAATGAACAGGGGGCCATCTTCCAGGATCATCAGGGACAACGCACCATGCGGGCGCAGTTTGCTGTCGTCCAACACCTGTTCGACATAGTTCAGGTGCCAGCGGAATTCACCAAATGTGCCGCAGATCATGCTGTCCGCTTCGCCACGATGCACCATGATCGCACCAATGGCCGTTGTGTTGGTGCGCATGATCGCCTTGGCCAGATCCGGCGTCACACCGCGGCGCTGCATGATTTGGTGGTAGGAAGTCCAGTAATCGTAATAGCGCGGGTCGTTCTCCGGGTTAACGATCTGACAGTCCTTGCCCGGACGAATGGTCAGCCCCAGCTTTTCACATCTGGTTTCGATCACATCGGGTCGCCCGATCAGAATTGGTGTTTCCGTCGTCTCTTCGAGAATGGCCTGCGCGGCCCTCAAAACCCTTTCATCTTCACCCTCGGCAAAAACGATGCGACGGGATGCGACGGCCGCGGCCTCGAACACAGGACGCATCAGAAGGGCTGATTTGAAGACCGACTGGTTGAGCTTTTCCTTATAGGCTTCAAGGTCCTCGATAGGGCGTTTTGCAACACCGCTTTCCATGGCGGCCTTGGCGACCGCCGAGGACACCACGCCCACAAGACGTGGGTCAAATGGTTTTGGGATCAGGTATTCGGGGCCAAAGGTCAGTTGCTCGCCCTTATAGGCAGCCGCCGCCTCGGCGCTTGTGGTCGCGCGCGCCATTTCAGCGATGCCATCCACGCAGGCAATCTGCATCGCGTCGTTGATCTCGGTCGCGCCGACATCCAGAGCACCCCGGAAGATAAACGGAAAGCACAGCACGTTATTGACTTGATTGGGAAAATCGCTGCGCCCCGTGGCGATGATTGCGTCTGGTGCTACTGCACGCGCGTCCTCTGGTAGAATTTCCGGCGTCGGGTTGGCTAGGGCGAAGATGATCGGGCGGCTGGCCATTTTCCGGACCATATCAGGCTTTAGAACATTTGGGCCGCTGAGACCCAGAAACAGGTCGGCCCCACCAATCACATCGTCCAGCGTCCGCAAATCCGACTTCTGCTCGAACTGTGACTTGTGCGGGTTCATGTCCTCGGCCCGTCCTTCGTAGACAAGCCCGTGAATGTCGCACAGCCATATGTTTTCGCGCTTCACACCCAGCTTCACCAGCATGGTCAGGCACGCGATCCCGGCAGCCCCGCCGCCGGTCGACACGACCTTGATGTCCTCAAATGACTTTCCGGCCACATGCAGCGCATTCTTGGCCGCAGCCCCGACCACAATAGCGGTTCCGTGCTGATCGTCATGGAAAACCGGGATGTTCATACGTTCACGGCAGAGTTTCTCGACGATGAAGCAATCGGGGGCCTTGATGTCTTCAAGGTTAATGGCGCCAAATGTTGGTTCAAGGGCACAGACGATATCCGCAAGCTTTTCGGGATCGGGCTGGTCGACCTCGATATCGAAACAGTCGATGCCCGCAAACTTCTTGAACAGAACGGCCTTGCCTTCCATAACCGGCTTCGACGCGAGTGCCCCAATATTCCCCAGGCCAAGCACGGCGGTGCCGTTTGACACCACAGCAACAAGGTTGCCGCGCGCCGTGTAACGTTCCGCATTGGCTGCATCGGCCTTGATTTCAAGGCTCGCCTCGGCCACGCCGGGCGAATAGGCGCGGGCCAGATCGCGCCCGTTGGCCATCGGTTTGGTAGCCTTGATCTCAAGCTTCCCGGGTTTGGGAAATTCATGATATTCGAGCGCAGCTTGTCGCAGGCTGGGGGTGTCAGACATCGGCGATTCAGCTCCCATTGAGAATTTGATTTAGCCTTAAACTATTTTTTTGGACTTGGCTACGCTACGTAACTCTGCCGTGATGTCGCAACCGTGAATTCGGATTGATATTGTCTGAGTTCATTTTCGCCTTTTCACATTGTGACGACCAAGATCACTCTGGCAAAGCCGTTGTGACATTCAGAACTGATGACCCGGCTGGTAACGAACGAGGGATCAGTAGGTTGGATGTTGGTTGCAGTGGTGTTGGGCGGTTGTCATCACCCAGATTTGGTCGAGTTCACCGCGCTGAACGGCGGAGTTTTACCTGTGATTATTGAAATGCGCTTCTTCGTTATGGAAGAAATGCCGGAGATGTTCTTTTCGATTGGCATTTTGACCTCTGTTCTGATCGGATGGCCAAAGTTGCAATTCGAAGAGAATACTGATGACCAAGACATCCGATCTGGCGAAAACGCACGCTGAAATTCGCCTGCCCACACAGGAAATTCGCGACGACATCCCTTTTTACACAAAAAAACTGGGGATGAAGATGGACATGATTTATCCCGCTGACGATCCGCGCGTCGCGGTGTTTTCGGGGCATGGCGTGCGGTTGCGCATTGAAAAAGACGCACCGGAAAGTCCGGGAACATTGCGTATCCTGACGGATGATCCGTCTGATTTCGCGGGTGGTGAACGCGTTCTTGTAGCCCCGAATGGCACCCGAATCGAAATTGAAGAACGAAATCCGCCACTGGTGATGCCAGAGACCGTGCATTCCTTTGTCGTGCGCAGGCTCAAGGATCAGGCCCCCTGGATCATTGGCCGGGCCGGGATGCACTATCGCGATCTGGTCCCGGATCGGCTGGGCGGGTCGATTATTGCCAGCCATATCCGCATTCCCGATGGTGGACCGGTTCCGGACATGGTGCATTTTCACAAGGTCGGGTTTCAGCTGATCTTTTGCATCCATGGCTGGGTGGATGTGGTCTATGAGGATCAGGGCGAGAAAATGCGTCTGACAGCGGGGGACTGCTTTATTCAACCACCGGAAATCCGGCACCGTGTTCTCGAAGCCTCTGATAATGTTCAGGTCATCGAGATTGGAGTGCCGGCTGAGCATGTCACGGAAATCGACCATGACATGATACTTCCCACTCCGCACATCCGCCCGGACCGCGAATGGCAGGGGCAACGTTTTGTCTATAATCAGGCCAAGGGTGCCGAGTGGATGCCCTTCCGTCTTCCGGGTTACATCTGCCGCGACACTACGATTGCCGAGAACACCAAGGGCGTCGCTGGGGTGCAGGTTGTGCGCAAAGGATCGGGTGATCCGGAATGGGCCATCCATGACACCGACATTCACTTTACCTTTGTGATGGACGGAGAGGTCACCCTGGAAGGAGAGGGGCGCGATCCCTACCGGCTGGAGCAAGGGGATGCGTTCGTCATCCCACCTGGGATGCGCACACGGCTGTCCGACCCAACAGACAATATCGAATTGTTGGAAGTCACCTTACCCGGTACCTTCAACACAACGCTGGGTTAAGCGAAAAACACGGGTCGGGGGCTTCAATTTCCCCGCCTTAATACGTTAGCGTGCAAATTTCTGACCAGATGATCAAAAATAGGGAATCGCCATGTCGCTGAAAGACGCTGCCTTGTCTGTCCGGGAAAACGCCTACGCGCCATATTCGAACTTCAAAGTTGGCGCAGCGCTCCGGTCTTCTTCGGGCCAAGTCTTTTCCGGGTGCAACGTCGAAAATGTGGCCTATCCCGAGGGCACCTGCGCGGAAGCAGGTGCAATTGCCGCAATGGTGGCCGCGGGTGAGCAGGAACTGACCGAAATCTACGTGGTTGCCTCCAGCCCTCAGCCTGTGCCGCCTTGCGGTGGATGCCGTCAGAAGCTGGCCGAGTTTGGCAAGCGCGATGTAAAAGTTACTCTGGCAACCGTCGATGGTGCGGAGTTTGAGACAACCATCGGAGATTTGCTGCCGGGTGCGTTCGACGCGTCGCACATGGAGGATGTCTGAACGCATGGACGCCCGTTCAATCATAGCCAAACTGCGCAGGCACGAAGTTCCAGGCCGCGACGAGCTGATCTGGTTCGCGCAAGGGTTGGCAGACGGCAGCGTCAGCGATGCGCAGGCCGGGGCGTTTGCCATGGCCGTCTGTATGGGCGGGCTGGGCCCTCAGGGGCGTGCGGACTTGACGATTGCGATGCGCGATAGCGGCGATGTTCTCAGTTGGGATGTGGACGGGCCGGTGATCGACAAGCACTCGACCGGTGGGGTCGGGGACTGTGTCAGCCTTGTGCTTGCTCCGGCGCTGGCGGAATGCGGTGCGTTTGTTCCGATGATCTCGGGCCGGGGTTTGGGGCACACGGGTGGAACGCTTGACAAGCTCGAGGCGATTCCGGGTGTCAGCACTCAGATCAGTCAGGAGCGACTTGCGCAGATATTGCGCGAAACGGGCGCGGCTATCGTCGGCGCGACGGGCCAGATTGCACCGGCGGACAAGCGGCTTTATGCGGTTCGGGACGTGACGGCGACGGTTGAAAGTCTGGATCTGATCACAGCATCGATCCTGTCCAAAAAGCTGGCGGCCAGCCCGGATGCGTTGGTTCTTGACGTCAAGGTCGGCAGCGGTGCCTTTATGAAAACAATTGAGGATGCCCGTAAGCTGGCCACAGCATTGACCGAGACCGCAAACGCGGCCGGGTGCCGGACTTCGGCGGTGATCACGGACATGAACCAGCCTTTGGCCCCGGCGCTGGGCAATGCACTGGAGGTCGCGGAAGTGATGAAGGTTCTGACCGGTCCGGATGCTTCGCCTCTGGTGGATATTTCTGCCGAGTTGGGCGGCGTCCTGTTGGCTGATGCAGGCATGTGCAAATCGGTCGAGGAGGGGTGTGAGCAGATCGCCGAGATCATCCGTGACGGTCGCGCCGCCGAACGGTTTGGTCGCATGTTGGCTGCGGTTGGTGGTCCTGTGAAATTTGTCGATACCTGGACCCGTTTCCTTCCTGAGGCGAGCGTTATTCAGGAGGTTCCTGCTCCCGAAGACGGTTACATCTCCTCCATCGACGGTGAGGCGCTGGGCCTTGCGGTCGTCGCGCTGGGTGGCGGCCGTCAGGTCGAAAGCGATGAGATCGATCCGGCAGTAGGAGTATCCAACATCCTCAGGCTGGGGGATCGTGTGTCAAAAGGTTCACCCATTGCCGTGGTCCACGCTGCACGGGAAGACGCCGCACGGCGCGCGGCGGACACTGTGCTGAGTGCGATGACAATCAGCGATACAGTTCCAAAGCTGCCCGATCTGATCCACGAAAGGATCAGCGTATGAGCCGAGCGTTTCTTGTCGTCATGGATTCCGTCGGAATAGGCGGGGCACCTGATGCAGACCGGTTTTTCAACGGTGATGTTCCGGATGCCGGGGCAAACACGCTGGCCCATATCGCCCAAGCCTGCGCGGAAGGCCGCGCAGTAGATGGGCGCACCGGCCCGTTGCACCTGCCCAACCTGGACGCGCTGGGTTTGGGTGCGGCTGTGCGGCTGGCGTCTGGAGAGACCACTCCGGGCCTCGATGCCGAACCTGTTGGACTATGGGGCTGCGCGCGTGAGCATTCGCCGGGTAAGGACACGCCCTCGGGCCACTGGGAGTTGGCGGGCCTGCCGGTGCCCTGGGATTGGCATTACTTTCCAAACACGGTTCCGGCTTTTCCAGCGGAATTGAGCCGCGCGGCAGCCGAAGCTGCCGGGACCGAAGGCATTCTTGGTGACTGCCACGCGTCGGGGACAGCGATCATCGCCGAGCTGGGCGCTGAGCATATGCGCACCGGCTGGCCGATCTGCTATACATCCGCTGACAGCGTGTTTCAGATCGCGGCGCATGAGGAAAGCTTTGGGCTGGAACGGTTGCTGGACATGTGCCGCGCGCTTGCTCCGCGATTGCACAAGATGAAAGTGGGGCGTGTCATCGCGCGCCCCTTTGTCGGAACGCCTGAGACGGGGTTCGAACGGACGACCAATCGCAAGGATTTCGCCATTCTGCCCCCGGCACCGGTGCTGACCAACTGGGTGCAGGATGCAGGGCGACGGGTTCATGCAGTGGGCAAGATCGGCGACATCTTCTCGATGCAGGGGATCGACACGCTGCGCAAAGGGTCGGATGCCCAGCTGATGCAGCACCTGTCTGATCTTGTGGACGAGGCGGAAGAGGGCAGTCTGACCTTCGCCAACTTTGTCGAATTTGACAGCCTTTATGGGCATCGCCGCGACATCAGCGGATATGCGCGCGCGTTGGAATGGTTCGACCGCGAGATCGGGGATATCCTGAAGAAGCTGCACCCAGGCGACCTGTTGCTGTTGACTGCCGATCATGGCAATGACCCAAGCTGGATTGGAACGGATCACACCCGTGAACAGGTACCGGTTCTGATTGCGGGGCAGGGTGCGGGACAGATCGGGCAAGTGGATTTTGCCGATATTGCGGCCAGCATTGCCCATCATCTGAACATTCCGGCGCAAGGGCCGGGAAGGAATTTTTTATGAGCGTCGCAGACCTGCCTAAAATCGAACTGCATCTTCACCACGAAGGCGCGGCACCTCCGGCCTTCATCCGTCAGCTTGCGCATGAAAAACGCGTTGACCTGAGCGGCATCTTCAAACCGGACGGATCTTATGATTTTCGTGATTTCGCGCATTTTCTGAGCGTGTACGAAGCCGCCTGCGAAGTTCTGAAAACGCCCGAAGACTTCCGGCGGTTGACATTGGCCATTCTTGAGGAAAGCGCTGAAAATGGCGTGGTTTATTCCGAGACCTTTCTCAGCCCTGATTTTTGCGGCGGTGGCGACCTGCATGCGTGGCGGGATTATCTGAATGCCATTCAGGATGCGGCAGACGAAGCCGAGCGTAAATTCGATATCACCTTGCGCGGTGTCGTTACCTGTGTCCGCCATTTTGGCCCCGAACAAGCCAGGCGGAGTGCCCATTGTGCGGCCGAGACCGCCGGAAACTGGATCACCGGTTTTGGCATGGGCGGCAACGAATCCATTGGCACGCAGGGTGACTTCAAATGGTCTTTCGATTGTGCTCGCGAAGCCGGGCTTCGCCTGACCACGCATGCAGGTGAGTTTGGTGGCCCTGACAGTGTGCGCGACGCTGTGCGCGATCTGGGGGTTGAGCGTATCGGGCACGGCGTCCGCGCCATCAAAGACCTGAATCTTGTTCGTGAACTGGTTGACCGGGAAATCACGCTTGAGGTGTGTCCGGGTTCGAATGTGGTTCTGGGTCTTTTCCCTGATTTTGCTGCCCACCCCATCGCGAAACTGCGCGATGCGGGCGTAAAGGTTACGATTTCCACCGACGATCCTCCGTTTTTTCACACGACCATGCGGCGGGAATATGAGATGTTGAACGCGGCTTTCGGCTGGGAGGCCGGGGATTTTGCGGCATTGAATGAGATGGCCCTGAACGCGGCCTTCTGTGATGATGACACCCGCGCGCGGGTCAAGAAAAGACTGGAGAACACATGAGCGAACACCTGACCGTCGTTGATCACCCGCTGGTGCAACACAAGCTGACGCTCATGCGGGACAAGGGCACCTCGACCGCCGGATTCCGGCAGTTGCTGCGCGAGATCACATTGCTTCTGGCTTACGAGGTCACGCGCGACATTCCCCTTACAACGCGAAATATCGAAACGCCGATGGAAGAAATGGACGCCCCCATACTGGCGGGTAAGAAAATGGCGCTGGTGTCGATCCTTCGCGCCGGAAACGGGATGCTGGACGGGGTGCTGGAACTTGTACCTTCGGCACGCGTCGGTTTCGTGGGGCTGTATCGCGACGAAGAAACGCTGAAACCCGTACAGTATTATTTCAAGGCCCCCGAAAGCCTGAAGGACCGTTTGGTCATTGCGGTGGATCCGATGCTGGCGACTGGTAACAGCTCGGCCGCGGCCATTGACCTGCTGAAACAGGCCGGGGCGACGGATATTCGCTTTCTGTGCCTGTTGGCGGCACCCGAAGGTGTCGCGCGGATGAAGGAAGCGCACCCTGACGTTCGTATCGTCACGGCAGCGCTGGACCGCGAGTTGAACTCGAAAGGTTACATCATGCCCGGTCTGGGGGATGCCGGTGACCGGATGTTCGGAACCAAGTAACCCGGTTTATTCGCCGCAAATATTCTGTAGCCGGACCCAGTCGCGGTCCGGCAGCACCTGTTCCAGTGCCCTTCCCGCCATCGGATCTGCTTCGATCAGGCCAAGAACGGTTTCGCCGGTCACATCACGGGCATAGGCGTAGGGGGTTGAGGGAAGCGCGCTTTGCGAGAACATCGCCAGCAAGTCGTCGTCAGAAATGGCCGGACGAGGCTGCGACAGGACCTGCTCGGTATATGTGTCGATAATCTCGGGCGTCAGCCCGCCGGTTGTCAGAAGCCTGAAGGCCGAGGTCGCGCCGGTTCTGTCCAGAAGGTCATCCAGCGGGTCCCAATGCGCGGCCCGCGCCCGTTCCGCAATCACATAGCCCGCTGCAACGGCAGGATCTTCGTAATCCTCTACCAAAGCACGGCTTAGCAGGACCGTGCCGCCAGGAAGGCTGAGGCTGTCCTGAACGCCTGCTGGCAGAATGATGATCTGCCGTACGCCCGTGCGCCGGGCCAATTGTTCCAGTGAATCCCGTGCATCCCGCGACGTACAGGCCTGGCCCGAAACACGCTCGATCCGATGCAGGATCATATCGCCGATCTCCTGCCGCTTGACCTGGGGCACGACCGAGACAACATGGTTTTGCAGCGCACCGGGCAGCCAGAACAGCAACAGGGCCAGCACAGCGGCCACGACGCCTCCGACACTCAGCCAGCGCAAACGCCCCGGGTGGGGGCGGGACCGATCAATAGCACGCTGCAATCGATCGATCGCTTCAAGCATCGTGGTTTCGGATTCCGCCAGCTCAAGCGTTTCATCCGGGTCACCGTCCGGGTTGAATATGGCCGGAAAGGAACCGGGGTTCTGGCGTTCAAGTGCCGCCAGCGACCAATGGGTTAGCGCCCTGTCATTGAAATCAGAAATGGTCAGGGTGGCTTCGCCGATAGACACAACAACCTCGCGCCGCTGTTCATCGGGCGAGGGGCGCCACAGACCGGTGGCTTCGATCCGCTGGTACTGTTTCAGGGCCGTCATCTGGGTTGGTCTGCTCGAATTTGTTTTATTACAGCTTAGCATGGTGAAATCGCAGGGCGCAAACCTGTTGCGCAGTCGTTGTGAATTGTGCTGGATACCCGAATGGATCGAAACAGTCGGCCCACCATCGCAATCAGGACACGACTTCATGCAGGCGCATTCCGCATCTTCTGCTGTTCTGGCTTCGGCCCTGATGGTAAGTGCCATGGCAATTATCGGCGTCATCGACAATGTTGTGATCCTTTTGGCCGAAACCGTCGGGCTGTGGCAGTTTCATCTGACCCGCGCATTGTTGATGCTGCCGCTGATTGTTGGCCTGTCGTTTCTGGGGCTGGGCGGGTTGAGGCCCGTGCGGTGGGGCCCTGTCATCTTGCGCAGCGTTCTGATTACCATGGCAATGTTGTTCTATTTTGCATCTCTTGCCATGATGCCAATTGCACAGGCGCTGGCAGGGTTGTTCACCTCACCGATTTTCGTGCTGCTGATCTCCGCTCTGGTGCTCAGGCAACCAATAGGGCCGTGGCGCATACTGGCCGTACTGATTGGATTTACCGGCATCCTTCTGGTGCTTCAGCCAAACCCCGGCGATTTCGACCTGCGCACTCTGGTGCCCGTGGCCGCGGGGTTTTTCTATGCCCTCAGTTCGATTCTCACGCGTACGCATTGTTCTCAGGAAAGCACTGTGGCCATGCTGGCCGTCATGGTCATTACGCTGGGTTTGGCAGGTGCGATGGGGCTCACGTTCCTGACAATCTCGCCGGTTGTTACGGCAGACGGTGCTGAGGGGTTTGTTACGCGTGGGTGGGTCTGGGATATGGGACCTGCCATACCGTGGTTGGTTACTCAGGCTGTCGGTTCAACAATCGCGGTTTTCATGCTGATCAAGGCATATCAAGTGGGTGAGCCGTCTTATGTGGCGGTGTTCGAGTATTCTGTCATGATCTTCGGCCCGCTCTTCGCATTTGTGGCCTTTGGGCAAACCATTGGCGTCTTTCAGATTTCGGGCATCCTTATGATTGCGGCAGCGGGTCTGTTGCTGGGGTGGCGCGCCAGTCGATCATCTGAACAGCAAAAAGTCGCCTGACGCGATTGGGCCGTATGCACGCCCAAGCCAGACCGTTTCGTTTCTTCCGTATCCGGTGAAACGCCGTGGATTCGGTGGATCGACAAAAGGCATTCGTTTCAGAAATGGCAAAAATGTCGGATGAGAGTCCTGGAGTGTCCACGAAAACCATCGGCAATTACGCGGAGTTGGTCAAAATTGGGCGCAAATATGTCTGAAATGTGACGGGTTGGATTTTTGGTGTTAGCTCATTGGCATAAATGTTTTGTGCCAAAAGGGGGTAAGGCACGTGTCCGAAGTAACAAGTATTTCTGTTTATCTGGATCAGCTGCCAGAAGTTGATCGAACCAACAAAAAACAGGCGGTAAATGCGCGCCGTGGCGGGTTTTTGCACGGCACCAAGATCGCCACGACTGCCGGGTGGAAGCCGGTCGAACGGATCACGGTAGGTGATCTGGTTCGAACCCTCGATCACGGGTTCAAAGAGGTGCGGCGCATCTCGATAAGCGTTGTCGTCATTCCGGCCGATGAACGCCGGGTCGAGTTCCTGCCGGTCCTCGTGCCTGCCCGCGCCGTATATAACGGGCGACCTGTCTGGTTGATGCCCGAACAGGGCATGGCGCTGAACCTGTCCCGGATCAATGTCACGGCCGATGCGCCTTCGGTGGTGCCCGCGCGTTTGTTGAACGGTGCCGGTCGCCTGACGTCACAGGCACCGGGGTCGTCTTTTGAAGTGTTTTCCCTGTTTTTTGATGACGATCAGGTGATCTTTGTCGAAGGCGGATTGCAGGCTTATTGCCCGTCCGGTCGCTTCAATATGCGCAGCGCAACGACAGGAACACGGTATGAAGTCGCGACCGAAGAGGTGGCCTCCGACCTGATCCACTCACTTATAAGCAAGGGCGATATGTCGGCTCTTGCCAACCCATTGGGTGCGCTGCCTGCACCCATTCCCCAGGAACCGATATTTCCGATCCGCCCGCCGTTTGGGGTCAGGCGACCGGGTCGACCGGGACGCCCAAGCGCGCCGGTTCTGTTCCTGCGGCCCGAATGGCAGATCTAACCAAACACTGACAAGAACGATGCGGGCGCATGGTGACATGCGCCCGTATCATTGGATTAAGCGGCCTTTGCTTCGGGGTTGAAGCGACCGTAGAAGCTCTGACCTTTTTCTGCCATCTCGCGCAGCAGTGGCGGGCAGGCAAAGCGTTCACCGTATGTCTCGGCCAATTGATCACAACGTTCGGCCGCATAGGGTGTGCCGATGATGTCCAGCCAGCTGAACGGACCACCCGACCACGGGGCAAAGCCCCAGCCCAGAATTGCACCGACATCACCCTCGCGGATGTCTTCCAGAACACCCTCTTCCAGTGCGCGAACGGCTTCCAGAACCTGAGCAAACATCAGACGTTCCTGCACTTCGATCAGGTCAGGCTGGTCATCGGCAAGCGGATACTTGTCTTGCAGGCCCTTCCAGTATTCGACGCGCTTGCCCTTCTCGTCATAGTCGAAGAAACCGGCATTCGCCTTACGGCCCAGACGGCCCTGTTCCTCCATCCAGAAGATCAAATCGTCTGAGGGGCTTTCCGGATAGGCATCGCCCATCGCCGCCTTTGTCGCGCGGGCGATCTTTGCACCCAGATCAATCGAGGTTTCGTCGGTCAGCTGGATCGGACCGACCGGGAAGCCCAACTGCCGCGCGGCGTTGTCGATCAAAACGGGGCTGACGCCTTCAGTGACCATGCGCGCGCCTTCGTTGATATATGGAATGATGCAGCGGTTTGCGTAGAAGAAACGCGCATCGTTGACCACGATCGGGGTCTTGCGGATCTGACGCACATAGTCCAGCGCCTTGGCCACTGCACGATCCCCGGTTTCCTTGCCCTTGATGATCTCGACCAGGAACATCTTTTCGACCGGTGAGAAGAAGTGGATGCCGATGAACTGGTCAGCCCGAACCGAGGCTTTGGCCAGATCGCTGATCGGCAGGGTCGATGTGTTCGATGCAAAGATGCACTCTTCGGGGATGATCGCCTCAACCTTTTTGGTCATCTCAGCCTTGACGCCCATGTCTTCAAAGACCGCTTCGATGATCAGGTCACACCCTTTCAGGTTGTCCAGATCCGGCGTTGCTGTGATGCGACCCAGCATGGCCTCTTTTTTCTCAGCCGTGACCTTGCCGCGCTTCATGCCTTTGTCCAGATAGGTCTCGGTATAGGCTTTGCCTTTGTCGGCAGCCTCCTGGTCGCGGTCGATCAGAACCACTTCCATACCGGCCTGCGCCGATACCAGAGCGATACCAGCCCCCATCATGCCCGCGCCCAGAACGCCGATCTTCTTGACTGACTGGTCCGGGACACCAGCGGGGCGCACGGCTCCTTTTTCCAGTGCTTCCTTGTTCAGGAACAGCGACCGGATCATCGCACCTGACGAAGGGTTCATCAGCACGGACGTGAACCAGCGCGCTTCGATTTTCAGCGCGGTGTCGAAATCCACCAGAGCGCCTTCGTAAACCGCGCTTAGCAGAGCCTTGGCTGCCGGGAAAGCCCCTTGGGTCTTGCCGTTGACCATCGCCGAGGCACCGACGAAGTTCATGAAGCCCGCCGGGTGGTAGGGCGCGCCGCCGGGCATCTTGTAGCCCTTGGCATCCCAAGGCTTGACGAGATCGCCTTCCTTGGCGTTCAGCACCCAATCTTTCGCGGCTGTAACCGGGTCAGCGGCAATCTCGTCGATGTAGCCCGCGCCTTTCGCCTTCTTGACGTCCAGCATCTTGCCTTCGAGCAGCAGGGGTGCGGCGGCAATCGCGCCCACCTTGCGGACCATCCGGGTGGTGCCACCCGCGCCGGGAAAGATGCCGACCATGATCTCTGGCAGGCCGTATTTGGCCTTGGGGTTTTCGGCGGCAAAGATGCGATGCGTGGACAGCGGCAGTTCCATCCCGATACCCGCAGCGGTGCCGGGCAGGGCGGTGGCAATCGGCTTGCCGCCTTTCTTTGTCTTGGGATCCATGCCCGCCAGCTCGATCTTACGGAGCAGCGCATGCATCTGCATCGTACCTTCGAACAGGCCCTTGGCGGGATCGTCACCGGCCTGTTCTTTCATCACGGCCAGCAGGTTCAGGTCCATGCCGCCAGCAAAGGACCCCTCCTTGCCGCTGGTGATGACGATGCCTTTAACCTCGTCATCGGCCAGCGCCTGATCGATGCAATCGCTCAATTCTGCCAGCCCGTCAAAGGACATCACGTTCATGGTCTTCCCGGGCACGTCCCAGGTGATCGTGGCGACGCCGTCTGCGTCTTTGCTCAGAGTGAAATCAGTCATTGTCATCTCCAATCTGGTCAGCCGTCAGCGGGCTGCCATCCTTGCGGGTGAAGGAGAATCCGTTCTCATCAACCTTCACCATCATGTCCATGTCGCTGTAATAGCCGGTCTCGGTCGGGGTCCGTGTGCCCACCACCAGAAAGGTCATGGGCGCATCGGTGTTGTTCACAAGGTGATGGCCGTTGGCCTCACCTGCGGGCCAGGCGGCGCAATCGCCGGGCTGCATCTCGTGCTCGCCATCATCATCGACCAGCGTGCACGAGCCGCTGAGGATGATGGCAAACTCGTCCTGCTTCATGTGGTAATGGCGCAGCGATGACAGGCCCTGCGGATCCAGCCGCACGATGTTGACCCCGTATTGGGTCAGCCCGCCCGCATCGCCCACGCGCTGCGCAAAGCGACCTGTGGTCGCTTCGGCCAGCTTGCCGGGATAGGCCGAGCCGCCCTGAAACGGGATCTGAGAAAGATCCAGCTTAGGCATCAGACACGCTCGATAATGGTAGCCGCACCCATGCCGGATGCAATGCAAAGCGTGGCCAGACCGGTTTCCTTGTCCTGACGCTCAAGTTCATCCAGCAGCGTACCGATAATCATCGCACCCGTGGCACCCAGCGGGTGACCCATCGCGATCGAGCCACCGTTGACGTTGACCAGTGCGGGATCGACATCAAATGCCTGCTGGAACCGCAGCACGACCGAGGCGAAAGCTTCGTTCACTTCAAACAGGTCCAGATCGCTGATCTTCATGCCATTGTCGGCCAAAATCTTCTCGGTCACCGGAACCGGGCCAGTCAGCATGATGGTCGGATCAGTGCCAATCTTGGCGGTTGCTTTGATGCGGGCACGCGGCTTGAGGCCGTATTTCTCGCCAAATTCCTTGTTGCCGATCAGAACAGCAGCGGCTCCGTCCACGATGCCCGAGCTGTTGCCGGCGTGGTGGATGTGGTTCACGCGCTCAAGATGGGGGTATTTCAGCATCGCAACCTTGTCGAAGCCAGGCATCTGCTCGCCCATCATAGCGAACGACGGGTTCAGCGCACCGAGGCTCTGCATGTCAGTGCAGGGGCGCATGTATTCATCGCGGTCCAGAATGGTCAGGCCGTTCTGATCCTTGACGGTGATCACGGATTTCTCGAACCGGTTGTCGGCCCAGGCTTCCGCAGCACGTCTTTGCGATTCAACCGCCAGCGCATCCGCGTCATCACGGGTAAAGCCATACTCGGTCGCGATGATGTCGGCCGAGATTCCCTGAGGTACGAAATAGGTCTCCATCGCCAGCGAGGGGTCAACAGCGATTGCTGCACCGTCGCTGCCCATGGCCACGCGACCCATCATCTCGACACCGCCCGCAATATAGGCTTCGCCAGCGCCGCCTTTCACCTGGTTTGCGGCCAGGTTCACGGCTTCCATGCCCGAGGCGCAGAAACGGTTGATCGCGAGACCCGGGATCGACTGGTCGAGGTCGGATGCCAGAACGGCCGAGCGCGCAAGACAGCCGCCTTGCTCCATCACTTGCGTGACGTTTCCCCAGATCACGTCTTCGACGGCGTGACCTTCCAGGTTGTTGCGCTCTTTCATCGCGTTCAGGGTCAGGGCGGACAGGCGCACCGAGGTTACCTCGTGCAGGCTGCCATCCTTGCGGCCCTTGCCGCGCGGCGTGCGCAGGGCGTCATAGATATAGGCTTCGGTCATGGGTCTTCTCCTCAAGCTCGATCCGACGGGTTGCCGGGCATCAGTTCATAGGGGTGTTTCCAGCCGGGCTGTTCGGACAAGCGGGTCAGCCAGGCGTCGATATGGGGCCAGTCGGCACGGTCAAAGCCAAATGGTTCAGGGTAATACAGATAACCACAGCAGCTAAGGTCGGCGTTGGTCACACCATCACCAACGATCCAGTCGCGGCCGTCCAGGTGGTTGTTCAGGATCTCATAAGCTGCCTTCAAACGCCCTTTATTGAATGCAATGACATCAGGGTTGCGGTGCTGCTCGGGTAGGAAATTGATCAGGAACCGCGTCAAACCTGCCATTGAGCTGAGTTTGTGATTGTCCCACAAAACCCAACGCAGAATATCGTAGTCTTCTTCCCGGTCCTTGCCACCGAACTTGCCGGATTTCTCCGTGACATAGGCCTGAATCGCACCGGATTGGCTGGTGTGAAAATCTCCATCGACCAGAACTGGTGCTTCACCCAACTCGTTTACGTCAGCACGATATTCCGGCGTACGGGTTACACCTTTGAAGAAATCGACAAAGACCGGTTCCCACTCCAAACCGGACATTTCCAGAGCCAAAGCAGCCTTGTAGCTGTTTCCACTTTCTCCGAAGCAATGAAGTTTGATGGTCATGTGCTCGCCCCTCCCAAGGCGCATGTGGCTAGGCCGGATTTGAGTATTTTTGAAAAGATGAAGGGCAGTAGGTAATCTTTCATCAACCATCTTCGTATTCAGTGGTCGTGCGGTACAGGCTGGAGAGCCGATGACCGCAAAAGGTGAAGTCGTTCCTGTCCTGATGGCGAGTGTGCCCGGTGGCAGGGACGCATCGCCGCTTCATCTTTTCACAAATACTCCCGCCGGAGGCGTCCGGCATTCAAATTAAAGTCGCCGTTGAGTTTTCTCCGCAGCAGTTCACCTCTTCCGTGCCTCAAGTTCGGAATTGAAGATGCGCAGGCGGTGGGTCAGGTTCTCCTCATCAATCACGCTGTTGAAATTCTCGAACAAGAAAGACAGCGCTTCACCTTCGTCCAGACCGGCATCACGCGCGAACGCTTTGAGTTTGCGATACCCATCTTCAGTCATCGCAACCGGAAAGCGGCGGGTCAGGCGAAAACGTTTTGGCATTTGGTCTCCTCCGGTAAGCTGGGTCCGGGCGGTGTTGCCCGGACCCAGACTGAGATCAGAAGTTCGCCGCGTCCAGTGCCATTACCGTGTCCGCGCCGGTCTGGATTCGCGCCAGATGCATCGCTGTCGCGGGCAGGCGGCGGGCCATGTAGAAACGGCCGGTGGCAATCTTGGTCTCGTAGAATTCTTTGTCCGAGGCTCCACCATCCAGCGCTTCCTGAGCCGCTTTCGCCATTTGCGCCCACATCAGGCCCAGGCAAACATGGCCGAACATGTGCATAAAGTCATAGGAACCGGACAATGCGTTATTCGGGTTCTTCATGCCTTCCTGCATGAAATACATGCCAGCGGCCTGAAGATCCTTGGATGCGGCTTTCAGCGGTTCGATGAACGCCTTGTCGTATGCTTCGTTCTGGCCCGCGTTTTCCTTGCAGAAGGTTTTGACCATCTCGAAGAACGCCATGACGTGCTTGCCGCCATCCTGCGCCAGCTTGCGACCCACAAGATCAAGCGCCTGAACGCCATTTGCACCTTCGTAGATCATCGCGATGCGGGCGTCGCGGGTATATTGCGACATGCCCCATTCTTCGATGTAGCCATGGCCACCATAGACCTGCTGCGCCTGAACGGTCATGTCGTAGCCTTCGTCGGTCAGGAAGCCTTTGATGACCGGGGTCAGCAGCGAGATCAGCCCGTCCGCATCCTTGTCTCCCGCGCGGTGCGCCTTGTCGATCATGGTCGCGCCCCAAAGGATGAACGCGCGCGCGCCTTCGGTAAAGCTTTTCTGATCCATCAGGTTGCGACGGATATCAGGATGCACGATCAGAGGATCGGCCGGACCATCCGGGTTCTTGACACCGGTCACATCGCGACCCTGCAAACGGTCCTTGGCGTATTCCAGAGCATTCTGATAGGCCGCTTCGGCTTGCGACAGGCCCTGCATGCCCACCCCCAGACGCGCTTCGTTCATCATGGTGAACATGGCGCGCATGCCCTTGTGCTCTTCGCCCAGCAGCCAGCCGGTGGCTTCGTCATAGTTCATGACGCAGGTCGAGTTGCCGTGGATACCCATTTTCTCTTCGATCTTGCCGACCGATACGCCGTTGCGCTCGCCCAGGCTGCCGTCTTCGTTCACAATGAACTTGGGCACAATGAACAGCGACACGCCTTTGATGCCCTCGGGGCCACCCGAGATCTTGGCCAGCACCAGATGGACGATGTTGTTTGCCATGTCGTGGTCGCCAGCCGAGATAAAGATCTTCTGGCCGGAGATCTTGTAGCTGCCGTCACCCTGCGGTTCTGCTTTGGTGCGCATCAGGCCCAGATCGGTGCCACAATGCGGTTCGGTCAGGTTCATGGTGCCGGTCCATTCGCAGCTGACCATGTTGGGCAGGTATTTGTTCTTCTGCTCGTCTGTCCCGTGCGCCAGAATGGCCGAGGCCGCGCCGTGGGTCAGGCCCTGATACATGGTGAAAGCCTGGTTGGAGCCCGAGAACATCTCACCCACAGCTGTGCCGATCACGTAAGGCATGTTCTGGCCACCATACTCTTCCGGCATGTCGAGGCCAGTCCAGCCACCTTCCTTCATCTGCTCGAAGGCGTCTTTGAACCCGGTAGGGGTGTACACAATGCCGTTTTCCAACCGGCACCCTTCGGTGTCACCAACAACGTTCAAAGGATGCAGGACGTTGGTGGCAACCTTGCCTGCTTCTTCCAGAACTGCGCCGGTGAATTCGGGCTCCAGTTCGTCATAGCCGGGGATGTCCGACTGCGAGACTTTCAGAACATCGTGCAGAATGAACTGCATGTCTTTGGTTGGCGCGTTGTAAACGGGCATGTGAAGCTCCCTTAATTCATATGTCCGGAAGGCAGGGCGAGGTTACTCGGCCGCCTTCTTTTCCTGTTTCATCGAGGCGATGACTTTCTCGCCCCAGCGCAACTGCTCTTTCAGATCGTCGATGGCCTGCGTCAGCTCTTCGCGGCGCGATTCCATGTCAGCCAGACGCTCGCACGCGATTTCATATGTGCGATTCATCTGGGTGACCTGTTGATCGCCCACATGGTAGAGATCCAGCAGCTGTCGAATTTCCTCGAGGCTGAACCCGAATCTTTTGCCGCGCAGGATCAGCTTGAGCCGC
Organism: Ruegeria sp. P8; assembly: GCF_056534665.1. NCBI lineage: Bacteria > Pseudomonadati > Pseudomonadota > Alphaproteobacteria > Rhodobacterales > Roseobacteraceae > Ruegeria > Ruegeria sp. P8. The sequence continues at coordinate 188,725 of NZ_JBQERC010000004.1, read as the reverse complement.
GCCCGGTCACGTTTGGTGAACAGACGTTTTTGGCCTTCGCGGATCGGGAACAGTAGTTCCTTTGCCTCATAGAACCGCAAGGTGCGTGGTGTGACATCATAGGTCTCGCACATCTCGCGGATGGTCATCACATCTTCGGTCATTCGTCATACTCTCGTCACTGGCGTCATGAGACATGAGTTGCGCAGTTGGTGGGTGCTTTACAACATGTGAGTGACGTTTACGTAATCCAGACGCTGCGTCACTTTGAAGTTGACGTAACATCCGTGCACGTAAGGGGCTTTCGGCGTAATTTTGTTACCGTTACGTCAACTGATTTTCGGCATGAATAAACGGGTGCTTTGAAGGGGATGCGCACCGGTTTTGACAGGTTCTGCCACCTGCAATGCTTGGTTATGAAATGTCGGAAAAGGTTATTCCAGCGACTTGGCCGTTTGGTCGCGCAGGCTTTTGAGTTCGTCCATTGCCTCATCCAGCTGCTGTCGCTGCTGCTGAAGCTCACTCATCTGGCGGTCCGCCATTTCGACAAAGGTGGCCATCTGGGCCTCGTTTCCCTGATCTTCATAGATCAGTAGCCATTGGCGAATCTCTTCTAGAGGAAAACCAAACTTTCGGCCGCGCATGATCAGTTTCATCCGCGCGCATTCCCGGGCCCCGTAAAAGCGCGAACGCCCTTCGCGGTCCGGTTGCAAAAGCTCGATATATTCGTAGTAGCGCAGGGTGCGCGGCGTCACGTCAAACTCGGCGCACATTTCTTTGAATGACAAACGGTTGTTGGACATTCCCGGTCTCCTCGTCAGCAACCTAGGCGGTCCCGATCCCAAGCGCAACAGGTAGGCTTGCTCTTTACCGGAACACCGGCTCATAAAGGCGGTGCAGAGAACAGGACGCATACTTATGGTCGATAAGACAGTTTTAGCCCGCCAGTTTATCGAGGCGATCCCCCATGCGCGGGCATTGAACCTTACGCTCACGCAGATCGGTGAGGGTGAGGCAGAGATAACTCTGCCCTACAACAAAGACCTGATCGGGGATCCGCGTACAGGGGTGATTCATGGGGGAGCGATATCCACGATTCTGGACACCTGTTGTGGCGCTGCGGTGATGAGCCACCCATCGGCCCCCGGAGGAACCGCAACAATCGATCTGCGGATTGACTATATGCGCGCGGCGACACCCGGTCAGACGATTACTGCTCATGCCGTCTGTCACCATATCACGCGAAACGTTGCCTTCGTGCGGGCCACCGCAATGGACAACGACACGGACCTGCCGGTGGCGACAGCCTCAGGGTCCTTTACGGTTGAAGGGAAGTAATATGCCAAGACCTCGTCCCGAGCCGATGCAGGTGGTCAAGCAGCGCCGCGATGCAGCCCTGCGTGCGCTTGTCGACGGCGTACCGTATATACGTTTCCTGAACATCAGTTTTGACAGGCGCGGGGATGAGCTGACCGGTGTTTTGAATTTCGATGACAAGCTGATCGGCAATCCGTTTCTGCCTGCAATTCATGGCGGCGTAACCGCAGCTTTTTTGGAGGTGACAGCCGTTATCACGCTGAGCTGGGAACACATGTTCCCAAGTATTGAAAGCGGAGAGATCGATGCAGAGGCCATCGTGTCAGACGAAAGCATCCGGTTTCCCAAGACGATCGACTTTACCGTCGACTATCTGCGTTCGGGCTTGCCGCGAGACGCCTATGCGCGGGCATTTATCAGCCGGTCGGGGCGGCGTTACGCCTCGGTACGGGTTGAAGCCTGGCAGGACAATCATGCGAAACTGTTTGCGCAGGCCTCCGGGCATTTCCTGATGCCGCAACCGCCTCGGGGCAAGAGCTGACCATGCAGGACGCCTCGGCGCCCATCACGCATCGACGGGTGCTGAAGATCGCTGTGCCGATTGTCCTGTCGAACGCCACCGTTCCGATTCTGGGGGCAGTTGATACCGGCGTTGTCGGCCAGTTGGGGCAGGCTGCGCCTATTGGTGCGGTCGGGATCGGTGCAGTGATCCTGTCAACGATCTACTGGATCTTCGGTTTCTTGCGGATGGGAACCACCGGGATGGCGGCGCAGGCACGCGGGGCAGGCGACGCTGTTGAAACCCGGGCATTGCTGATGCGCGGCCTGATGCTTGGCGGCGCGGCTGGGCTGTTCTTTATCCTTACACAAGTGGCCGTGTTCGCGGGTGCGTTCGCTTTATCTCCGGCAAGCCCCGAGGTCGAAACGCTGGCCCACGCCTATCTTGAGATTCGAATTTGGGGCGCGCCTGCCACTATCGCGCTTTATGCGGTTACCGGATGGTTGATTGCGGTTGAGCGCACGCGCGGGGTTTTTGTTCTTCAGGTCTGGATGAACGGATTGAACATCGTTCTGGATCTATGGTTCGTGCTTGGTCTCGGCTGGGGTGTCGAAGGGGTTGCCATTGCCACTTTGATTGCGGAATGGACAGGTCTGGCGCTGGGCATTTGGCTGTGTCGGGATGGGTTCGAAGACGGAATCTGGCGCGACTGGGCCCGCATATTTGATGCCGCTCGGCTGCAACGGATGTTGCAGGTCAACGGCGATATCATGATCCGGTCGGTTTTGCTGACCGGATCCTTCACGACTTTTCTTTTCGTCGGTTCGGATCTGGGTGATGTCAATCTGGCGGCCAATCAAGTCTTGCTTCAGTTTCTTGAAGTCACGGCTTACGCGCTGGACGGGTTCGCCTTTTCCGCCGAGGCTCTGGTCGGAAGCGCGGTGGGTGCCAGAGACAGGTATCAGGTGCGCCGCGCGTCTGTCATGACCTCGCAATGGGGTGTTGGGGGTGCCCTGTTACTGGGTGCGGTATTCATTATCGCCGGACCCGCGTTGATCGACGTCATGTCGACCTCACCGCAGGTGCGTGAGGCGGGGCGCGAGTTTCTCGTATGGGCCGCGTTGGCACCCGTTATTGGCGTGGCAAGCTGGATGTTTGACGGAATCTACATAGGCGCCACTTGGACCCGGGCAATGCGCAGCGCGATGTTCCAATCGGTTGTGTTCTATCTGGTTGCGCTGTTCATTCTGGTGCCAAGTTTCGGAAATCACGGCCTGTGGGCCGCGTTGATGGTGCTTAACATCGCACGTGGCGTGACTTTGGGGTGGCGCTATCCCAAGCTCGAGGCGCAGGTGGCCTAGAGCAGCGTAAGAAGGTTTTCCGGTGGACGCCCGATGGCAGCCTTATCGCCCGCAATGGCAAGCGGACGTTCAATCAGGATCGGGTTTTCAGCCATGGCCCGGATCAGGGCGTCGTCTGGCGAGGTCTTTGTCAGCCCCAGTTCCTTGAACCGGGATTCTCCGGTGCGCATCATCTCGACGGGCGAAAGCCCCAAGGCGGATTGTGCCGCTCGCAGCTCATCAATTGATGGTGCATCCTCAAGATATTTGCGCACCGTGACCCGTGCACCATTTTCTTCCAGCAATGCAAGACCAGCGCGGGATTTTGAACAGCGCGGGTTGTGCCAATATTCGATCATAGCCAGTCCTCTCGTTTGCTGCCGACGGCCTGAGCCACATTGTCAAAGCCGTCGCAGGCCAGCAGTTCATCCAGCCCGTTCGCAATGTCCGCCGCCAGAGAAATGCCGCCATACACCATCGCCGTATAGAACTGCACAGCTGATGCCCCGGCGCAAATCTTGGCATAGGCCTGTTCCGCATTGCTGATGCCACCGACGCCGATCAGGGGAATGTCACCCCCGGTCAACTGGCTAAGCCGCGCCAGAACACGTGTTGATTTCTCGAACAGCGGTGCACCGGACAGCCCACCGGTTTCACCTTTGTGCGAACTGCGCAGCCCTTCGCGTGACAGGGTGGTGTTGGTGGCAATCACGGCATCCACATGGGTCTCGCGCGCAACCTCGGCAATGTCCTGCAATTCGGCATCGGTCAGGTCCGGCGCGATTTTCAGGAAGACAGGCAGCGGGCGAGGCAGCGCATCACGGGTTTCAATCACACCGCTCAAAAGCGCGCTCAGCGCTGCTTTGCCCTGTAAATCCCGCAGCTTTTCCGTATTCGGGGATGACACGTTGACGGTGGCAAAATCCAGATGCGGGGCACAATGCGCCAGCACCTTGACGAAATCACCTGCGCGATCCTCGCTGTCCTTGTTGGCACCCAGATTCAGGCCGATCACCGCATTTTGGGGGCGATCAGCAAGTCGTTTTGCCATCACCTCCATGCCTTCGTTGTTGAAACCAAAACGGTTGATCGCCGCTTTGTCTTCGGTCAGGCGAAACAGGCGTGGTTTAGGGTTTCCCGGTTGCGGGCGTGGTGTGACAGCCCCGACTTCGATGAAACCAAATCCAGCGCGTGACAGGGGTGCCAAAACCTCACCGTTCTTGTCGAAGCCCGCGGCCAATCCTACCGGGTTAGGCAGGTCCAACCCGGCTAGGCTGGTTTTCAGGCGCGGTGTTGTCACCGGCCCCGGCGCAGGCGCAAGCCCCGCCTTCAAAGCCCTGATCGACATCCCGTGGGCGGTTTCGGGGTCCATGCAGTGCAGGGCCGCAAGCCCGAACTTCTCGGTCAGTTTCATCCGAACGCTTTCCCGCTTTTGCTTGATCCGCACCGGATCAGGCGCGAGGTTTCGACCGCAGCCTGCCGATGGACCACCGCTGCCCGGTACACTGGGTCAGTCACCATTTCAAGAAACGCATATGCAGTCGGATAGCGTGCGATAAAGACGGCATCCCATACCTCATCAGCCGGTCCGATCAGAGTCGTTTCAAATACACCCCGCCACAGGATGCATGCCCCGATACGGCCAATGATTGGGGCGGTTTCATCCCCGTATTTCTGATAGGCCTGAGCCCCGGTCAACCCTGCGCCAGCCAATTCATGTGATTTGGGATACTGCGCCTCGGCGCGGAACTTCACCAGATTGAGCATTTCGATCGGCTGGTCGCGGTCCAGGGCCTTGAATGCCTCGAACTGGCCGCGATCCGGATCGACATAAGATATCATGCCATGTCCTCGGGAAACTGATGTGCCGTGCCGACAAAAGGCAGGGGTCGCGCCCAGACAACGTCGCTTAACCTGATCTGACGATACAGATGTGGAAACAGGGCGTCTCCTCGCGACACTTCCCATTTCAGGTCATCGCCCATGGCGTCGGCATCACAGGCCAACAGCGTAAGCCCTTCAACGCCCGCAAAATGCTTGGCAGCGGTTTCAGCAGCTTGTTCAGCGGTAGAAAAGTGAACAAACCCGTCTGACACGTCAATGGGTGCTCCGTCTGTGGCGCCCAGACTTTGCAGTTCAGCCCATTCGACGGCTCGGAAAATCTTGTAGATCAGCATGATGACCTGATGCCCCGCACAGCGCTTGGAATCAAGCTGGATTTCTCCTTTGACTCTCGGTCGACATAAGCGCACGATCCCCGGCAATAATAACAGGGAGTTCCAAGATGTTGACCCGATTTTTAACTTCGGTCGCGGTGGTGGGCCTGACGGCGGGTGCCGCAGCAGCCGATTACAAGCTGACAATTCTGCACACCAACGATTTCCATTCGCGCTTTGAGCCGATCAACAAATACGACAGCGGTTGCGGTGAGGAAGACAATGCAGAAGGCAAGTGCTTTGGCGGATCGGCGCGCCTAGTAACGGCAGTTGCCGACGCGCGCGCACGGGCAGAAAATTCGATTCTGGTGGATGGAGGTGACCAGTTCCAGGGGTCCCTTTTCTATACCTATTACAAGGGCAAGGTCGCAGCCGAGTTCATGAACAAGCTGGGCTATAATGCCATGACCGTCGGCAACCACGAGTTTGATGACGGCCCCGAAGTGTTGCGGGGGTTCATCGACTCGGTCGACTTCCCGGTCCTGATGTCCAACGCCGATATTCACGACGAAGAGCTTTTGACAGACAGGATCAAGAAATCGACCGTTATCGAAGTAGGCGGCGAGAAGATCGGCTTGATCGGCCTGACCCCAATCGACACGGATGAGCTTGCCTCGCCCGGCCCCAATGTCACGTTTTCGGACCCGGTGCCAGCTGTGCAGGCCGAAGTCGATAAACTGACAGGTGAGGGTGTCAACAAGATCATCGTTCTCAGCCATTCCGGCTATGGCGTCGATCAGCGTGTCGCACAAGAGACGACTGGTGTTGACGTGATCGTCGGCGGGCATTCGAACACGTATCTTTCGAATGTGTCGGATAAGGCGGCAGGTCCGTACCCAACAGTGGTAAACGGCGTACAGATCGTTCAGGCCTATGCTTATGGCAAGTTTCTGGGCGAATTGAACGTCACTTTCGATGACGATGGCAAAGTGATCGAGGCAGCTGGCGAGCCTTTGATCATGGACAACGCAGTGACCGAGGATCAGGCCGCGCTGGACCGGATTGCGGAACTGGCGGTGCCTTTGGATGAAATCCGCAACAAGGTTGTTGCAAGCGCTGCAGAAGCCATTGAAGGGGATCGCTCAATTTGCCGCGTGCAGGAATGCCAGATGGGTAACCTGGTTGCCGATGCGATGCTGGCGCGTGTGGCGGATCAGGGCGTTCAGATTGCCATTGCCAACTCGGGTGGGTTGCGGGCTTCTATCGATCCCGGTGATGTGACCATGGGCGAGGTTCTGACGGTGTTGCCTTTCCAGAATACACTGTCGACCTTTGAAATCAGCGGACAGGGTGTCATTGACGCACTCGAAAATGGCGTAAGTCAGGTGGAAGAAGTGAAAGGCCGATTCCCGCAGGTCGCCGGTCTTAGCTTTACCTGGGACCCAAGCGTGGCACCGAACGAGGGGCGCGTCAGCGAGGTGATGATTGCCGAGGGTGACGGTTTTATTCCGATCGACCCGAACAAGACCTACCTGGTCGTCACCAACAACTACGTCCGCAACGGTGGTGACGGGTACAAGATGTTCGAAGGCGATGACAAGAACGCCTATGACTTCGGCCCGGACCTTGCGGATGTCACCGCGGAATACCTGGCGGAAAATGCGCCCTATCAGCCCTATGTCGACGGGCGTATCAAGCAGAAATAACTGGGTTTACGACAAAGACAAAAGCCGCATCCCTGTGATGCGGCTTTTTTTGTTTTGTAACCGTTCAGCTGAAATCGTACTCGGGCCAGAGCTCGGGGTCGATCCCGTCGAGCATCGGCTTGATATGCTCGACAACCCCGCGCCAACCTCCGATAGACTTGGTCGAGATCTTGCTGCGCACCTGATCAATGCTGGCCGTGCGCACCTGTTTCGTGTTCTTTTCAGGGTGCATCATCGTTTCGTTCCACTCCAAATCGCAGAACGCGGCTACCTGCTGGCTGTAAGTTTTCGGGTCTGCCACCAGTTCTTCGTAAGGCACCGTCAGAATACGATTGCCGAACACGGCATCCCAATGTGCCATGTAGCGACGATACATATTTGCCGAATGGGCGATGGCCTGCATATTCGAGGCATAGCGCATTCCACCGGCAGGAAAACACCTGATCCATTTGGACAATCCAACATCACGCGGATCGCGCAGCATATTAATAATCTTTGCCTTTGGGAAGGCAGACAGCAGGAAGCCGATACGTTGATAATTGTGCGGCATCTTGTCGACAAAGGCGACAGAGTCGCCCGGAATGGGCGGCATCAATTCGAGGAATTCCCGCGCGAGCTCGGACGCTTTGGCAGCGTCATACTTCTGGCCTTTTTTCTCATACTCACGCGACAGATCGGCCCCCAAAGTCAGTTCGCCGCAACCGGAAATTCCGGGGGCTGAACTCAACATCATTTCCATCAATGTCGTGCCCGAGCGGGGCTGACCCAGTACAAAGATTGGTGTTGGCCCCTCGGCAAAGCCGGACTCTGGTGCTTCGGCATCAACGGGAAACAAGCTGGTGATCCGGAACAGTTTTTCCTCTTCATCGGCCGAGACATAAGGGTTGCCTTGGTGCTGAATATCATTGGCCCGCGCGTAATGCGGCATGGCGGCATTCAACCCGTCTAGCGTCGAAATCAGATGTGCCTTTGCGAACTGAAGCTCCAAAATATTATCTCCTCTGTCGGAGATAGTTGTATTAACGGCTTCTAGTAGTTCCGAAGCGTCATCAGCTGATACCATTGTCGACAATTGCAGCAACGCCGACACGTGCCCAGGTTCATTTTGAAGTATGCGCTTCAGAATCGCCTTGGACCCGCGCTTGTCACCGCTTTGGTGCAGATTGACGGATTTATGAAAAGCAATCTTTGTGTTCTCGGGGGCCAACTCGTAGGCGCGCGCGATATCGCGCGAGTTTTCATCGTCAAATCCAACTTTGGCGTAGGCTCGTGCACGTTTTTCAAGAAGATCCACATTGTCGGGATCACTTTTCAGCTTTTTGCTCGCATGCTCAATGATCATGCGCCAGTTGGTGCCCTTGAGATGAATTTCATCCAGAACGCGGTTCAGTTCCTGATTGTTGGGGAATAGTTCCAGTTTTTGTTCGGTATATTCGAGGGCCTTGGGAATCTGCCGGGTCTGCATCAAAACATTCGCCAGGTTTTCGACAAACTGCGGGTCGTCCGGTTTCATCCGCGAGGCTTCAATAAAATGCGGAATTGATTTCTTGTATTGCTTCATCTCGGTCAAGACAAAGCCGGCGATGGCATGATAATCCGAGTCTTTTGGGAATTTCTTGACACCCAACTGGGCCTTTTTCAAAGCTTGCGGAAGCTTGCCCGCGTCCAGAAGGGCCAGTGCTTTGCTCTTAAGGGATTGCGTTGTCTGGTTTTCCATGTGACCCCGTGAAATCCTGTGCCTGTATCAAGAATGTATCGGTGGTTCATTACCTATGTGCGGACGGTTTGCAATAACTCTTCCCAACGACGCGATGGCGCAGCTGTTTTCGGCGCGCCCGGCAAATGCGCTACCTGTGGTGCCGAATTTCAATGTTTGTCCGACAAATCAGGTACATGTCGTGCGGAGTGGCGAAACAGGCCGTCATCTGAGTGCGCTGCGCTGGGGATTTCTGCCACATTGGTACAAGACCGAAACAGCGGGGCCGTTGCTGATCAACGCCCGGGCCGAGACCCTGGCGGACAAGCCCGCCTTTCGTGATGCCTGCCGGACGCGCCGCTGCCTGATCATAGCGACTGGGTTCTATGAATGGACAAAAACGAAACAGGGAACGCGCCTGCCTTGGTATATCCACCGTCAGGACAAAGCTCCGATTGCTTTTGCCGGGGTCTGGCAGGACTGGGGTCCTGAAGGCGAACGGCAGGGCACTTGTGCAATCGTGACGACGGCTGCCAACAAAAGGCTTGAGGTCATTCATCAGCGAATGCCCTTGATCGTAGAACCTAAAGACTGGCCACTATGGTTGGGTGAAGCCGGAAAAGGGGCCGCACGACTGATGCAGCCAGGGCACGAGGACGTGCTGACCTTCCACCGGGTCGGTCCTGCGGTGAACTCGAACCGGGCCAGCGGGCCTGATCTGATCGAACCTTATGACGCGTGACCTTTTCATTGGAAACGCGGCAAGCTAGACCTTCGGCATGGCTCTGAATTTTCCTGACCTGACCCAACTTTATGCGCACGCCTATGATACCGTGATTGACGTTCGCAGCCCTGCCGAGTTTGCCGAAGATCATCTGCCGGGTGCAATGAACCTGCCAGTGCTGAACAACGAGGAGCGCGCCCGGGTCGGAACCATTTATGTACAGGAAAGTCCTTTTCTGGCGCGCAAGCTGGGCGCTGCTTTGGTATTCCGCAATGCAGCCAATCACATCGAACACCACCTCAGCCATCATGACGGAGCGTGGCGCCCCTTGGTCTATTGCTGGCGCGGTGGACAGCGTTCCGGATCTTTCACATGGATGTTGCAACAAATTGGTTGGCGCGCCGAAGTGGTCGAAGGCGGCTATCGCACCTATCGTCGATTGGTGAACGCTTATTTGTACGATGATCCTTTGCCACATCGGCTGATCGCGTTGGATGGCTACACGGGCACCGCAAAGACCGATCTTTTGGCTGTGTTGCAGGCACGAGGCGTACAGGTTCTGGATCTTGAAGCGCTGGCCAACCATCGCGGGTCCTTGCTGGGCGAAAGGCCGGGGGGGCAGCCCAGTCAGAAGGGGTTTGAATCTGCCCTGTCTGCTGCGCTGTGTTCAATGGATCCGGTGCGTCCAGTCGTGGTCGAAGCGGAATCATCCAAAATTGGCAGCTTGATCCTGCCACCCAGCCTTTGGAACGCGTTGTGCAAGGCTCCGCGTGTGAACATCACGGCTTCGATTGAAGCACGTTCGGCCTATCTGGTGCGGGCTTATAACGACATCCTGTCTGACAGTGACCGTTTGCGTGACCGGTTGTCACCGCTGCGGTTCCATCGCGGGCATGAGGTCGTGGACGGATGGCTGCGATTGATTGATGCGGGTCAAAAACAGGCGCTGACACGGGCCTTGATGGAACAGCATTATGATCCCGCATACACCAAATCCCGGCAATCCCGCCCGGTGCAAGTGTTGGCCAGTCTTGATGTGGAAACTTTGGACAACACGGGGCTGAGCAACGCGGCCGCGCAAATTGAAGGCCTTCTGGATCAGCTTTGAAGGCGCAAACCCGGTGTGTCGGTCAGCTGGCCAATGATCATTGCCGTATATCCCGCGTCCAGAAGATCTTGCAGAAGGGTTTCGGCGTCCTTCGCATTCACGGCGGCCAGCAAACCCCCGGCTGTTTGCGGGTCAAAAAGCAGCGCCGCCTTGCCCCCGGACGGAAGATCGGGCGCAATCGCGTTGTTGTCGGCAAAAATCGTTGACCGGACCCCCTGATCCGTCAGCGCAAGCGCGCCGTCCATCACCTTTACCGCGTCCAGTTCAAGCGTAGCGCCGCAATGCGATACGTCGCAGATGCCTTGCAGATGCCCGGCCAGACCAAACCCGGTCACGTCGGTCATCGCATGGGCGTTGGCCAAAATGCGGGCTGCATCGCCCTGGGGCTGTGTCATGTGTTTGTAGGCTGCCGCGACCCAGGCCCCTTCGGCAAGACCAGTCATTTCCGCCGCCATCAGAACACCGCTTCCCAAGGGTTTGGTCAGGATCAGGCGATCCCCCGGCTGACCACCCGCCAATGTAATCGGGGTAGCCTTGCACAGGCCAGTCAGCGTGAAACCGACAGTCATCTCATCGCCCATTGAGCTGTGCCCGCCCACGATTTCCGCGCCCGCAGCCCGCATGACGTCACTCGCGACTGACATGATTTCGGACATTGTGCGGCTTTGCAGGGCCGCAGACATGCGCGGCAGGATGATTGTTGCCGTGGCCGCCTGAGGTGCGGCCCCCATGGCCCAGATATCCCCCAGAGCGTGAACGGCAGCGATCCGCGTCATAAGTGCGGGATCGTTGGTGAAAGCCCGCAGGTGGTCAGACGTCATGACTTGCTGCGCCCCGCCCGTTTGCAAAAGCGCGGCATCGTCGCCGGGTAGGGCGGTGATGTCGGTACGAGCAGGGGCGGGGAGGGATTTCAGGGCGAGTTGCAATGCGTCGCGCCCGACCTTTGCTCCACATCCGCCGCACATGGGCTTTTCACCCAAAACCTCATCAAGCCCGGTTGCCCGGACGCGTGGCAGGGCGGGCGGTGTCATTTGCGGCAGGTCGCGAAACTTGTTCATAAAGGTCTGGTCGATATGGTTCTTCCATGTCCACATCAACGGGCCGCTGAACGATGTTCCCAAACGCTCGGCCAGTGCTGACTTGCCACCCAGTGAGATCAGTTTGAGATAATCTTTTTGCGGTGTGTATTTTCGCATCTGTCCCGCGCCGAGCGCTGCGCGAAAATTATCGTACAAAACCGGCGCTTCGCGCACCGCATAGACACCAGCCTTCGGACTGGGGTTGTCCGTAAGATGGGCGCAATCCCCGGCGGCAAACACAGCCGGATCACTGGATTGCAGGTAGCCGTTCACGCGGATGTATCCGTCCTGAAGGTCAAGCCCTGTGTTTGCGATCCAGTCATAGGCGCGGGCTCCGGCGGCACCGGTCACGAAACCAGCCGGAATTGTGCGCCCGTCCTTTAGTTCCACGTGATCTTGCCCGATCCGGGTGATCACCGCGTTTTCAATCACCTCTACACCAAGGTCGTGCATTGCAATCCGGATTGTTGCCGCCGCCTTGGGTTTGGTTGCAGTCAGGGCCGAGGCACTATCGATCAGGGTAATCTGTGCTGCCCGCCCCCTGGCCTTCAACGCGTGCGCCATCGCCATGACCAGTTCGACACCCGCGACGCCGCCACCGATCACAGCGACCGAGGCCGGGCCTTGACCCTTTAGATACTCGGCCCATTTCGCAGCAAAAGGTCCCAGCGGCTTGGCTGGCACTGCATGTTCCGCAAAGCCCGGCAGGGCGGGCATGTCGGACGTGATCCCTACATTGACCGAAGCCACGTCGAAGCCTACCGGAGGATGCCCAGGGACGTGCACTTCGTGTGTTTCGGTATCGATGCCATTGACCGTGCCCAAGATCACCCGCGCGCCTGCGAAACGGGCCAGTCTGACAAGATCGATATCCAGCTCCCACCGGTCGTAATGTCCGGCGACATATCCGGGCAACATCCCGGAATAGGGGGCGGTGGGGCCGGGGTTGATCACGGTTACCCGGGCGCCGGGCAAAGGGCTCATTCCCCATTTGCGCAGCAGCAGGGCATGGGTGTGGCCGCCGCCAATTAAAACCAGATCACGGGTCAGGGGCAGCGGAGATGTGTGCATTTGAGTTAATTCGCGCTGTGGTCCGGAACATCCTCGACCTGCTCGACCGCGTGGGTGGCCCAAAGCTCATCCTCGCCAGCATCGGGCAGGTCACTGGGCAGTTCATGACGGTGAATGTGCCATTTTGCAATGAACAGGGCCGTGATCGGAGCCGTCAGGAATAAAAACAGCGTGATCAGAAGCTCGTGCAGCGACAGTTTGCCTTCCAGCAGAACGGAATGGGTGATCGAAGCCAGCAACACCCCACCCACGCCTAAAGTTGTCGCCTTGGTCGGCGCGTGAAGGCGGGACATAGGGTCATTCAGCTTGATCATGCCGAAGGACCCGACAAACCCAAAGATACCCGAGACTATCAGGAAAACGGCAATCAGCAGCTCTGCAATGAATGTCATATCGCCCTCATTCGATGATGTTGCCGCGCAGCATGAAGCGCGCATATGCCACGGTTGAGACGAAACCCAGCATCGCGATGATCATGGCCGCTTCAAAGAAAATCTCGGTCCCTTTCGACAGGCCATAAAGGATCATCAGGGCAATCGTGTTGATGACCATTGTATCCAGAGCCAGAACCCGGGTTCCAACGCCGTCTGCGGTGATGATCCGCCACAGACACATCATGATCGCCGCGCCAAAACAGGCAAATGCAAAGTAGATAGCGTATTCGATCATTCGAAAATCTCCTTCAGGCGACGTTCATAGCGCTGCTTGATTTCGTCGCGCACCTGATCCGGGTTTGGTGCATCCAGGCAATGGACCAGCAGATTGTGCCCCTGTGCCGACAGGTCGCAACTGACGGTGCCGGGTGTCATCGTGATGGTCCCGGCCAGCACGGTTATGGCCTCGGGTGTCCGAAGCTCCAGTGGAATGCACACCCAGTTGGGCCGCCGGTCTTCATTGCGTTTGAACAGGACGATGCGGGCCACGGTCACATTCGCGACGACAATATCCCACAGCACTACGATCATGTACTCGGCGACCATTGGCCAGTTGCGCAGCTTGGGCCTGTCGGGCCAGTAGGGTTGTGTGACAAAGGGAATGATGATCCCAAGGATCAGGCCAAAGACCAGAGAATTCAGCGACGGCTTGTTCGCCAGCAGGATCCAGACGATCGTCAACAAAATGGTCAGGTGAGGGTGCGGAAATATCCGGTGTAGCAGTTTCATCATTCGGTCCCTCCCAATACGGCAGAGATGTAGTTTTCAGGCGTGAACAGCTGCTCTGCGGTTTGGCTTGTATATTCCAGCGCTGGGCCCGCGAACAATGTCAGCAGGATCAGGCCGGCTACGGCGCCAAACACGGCAGTAAAGGCCAGACCGGGTTTTGGTTCAGGTGCGACCGGTGCGGGGGCAGCTTCATTTTCCGCTGGTTCAGCTATCGGAACAGCCTGAGTGTCGTAGCTTTTCCAGAAAATCAAAGTTCCGGCTCGGGCCAAGCCAATTATTGTGACGAATGAGCTGATCAGAATCACGGCCCAGACCGCCGTGGCATCCGAAGCATCGCGCGAGGCGTCCAGCACAAGCAGCTTGCCTATAAAGCCGGACAAGGGCGGCATTCCCGCCATCGCAATCGCCCCCACGAAGAACAGTGCAGACACCAGCCCGCTTTGCGGCATGGGTGGCGTTGGTGCGATGGCCCCGCCGCGCCGCGCCATCACCAGATCGGCAACCAGGAACAGCAGGGCTGTCGCCAGCGTCGAATGGAACACATAGTACAGCGCCGCGGCTGTCGCATCAGGCGTAAATTGCGAGATCGCGATCAACAGGGTGCCCATGGATGCAATCGCGCAGAACGCCACCATGCGGGCGATATGTTTTGACCCCAGAATGCCGATAGCCCCGACAGCCAAAGTGACAAGTGCAGCAGGTTGCAACCACTCACCCACCAGACCTTCTGTCGCTGCGACATCGGGGCCAAAGGCCAATGTGAACATCCGCAGAATCGAGTAAGCCCCGACCTTGGTCATGATTGCAAACAGGGCCGCGACGGGCATTGGCGCATTGGCATAGCTGGCAGGTAGCCAGAAATGCAGGGGCAGAACGGCGGCCTTGATGCAAAAGACCAGCAACAAAAGGACTGCGCCAACCCGCAACAATGCCGTATCCTCGGTCGGGATTTCGGCAACCCTTATGGCGATATCCGCCATGTTCAGTGTCCCGGTCACGCCATAGATCGTGCCCAACGCAAACAGGAACAAAGTCGATCCCAACAGGTTGTAAGCCACATATTGCACACCCGCCTTCAATCGCACCGCACCGCCACCATGGGTCATCAGGCCATAAGAGGCGATCAGCAGAACTTCGAAAAACACGAAAAGGTTAAAGGCATCTCCGGTCAGGAATGCGCCGCAGACACCCATAAGCTGAAAATGGAACAGGGCGTGGAAGTGTTTGCCCCGATCATCCCAGCCTGTTGCAATGGCATAAAGCACAATCGGCAAGGCAAGCAGAGCTGTCAGCAAAACCATCATAGCTGACATTCGATCCAGCACCATGACAATGCCAAACGGGGCGGGCCAGTTTCCAAGCTCGTAAACCTGAATATCTCCGCCCGAAGCCTGCGCTGTGATTGTCAGCGCAATCCCAAGCAAGGCCACAACACCGGCGACCGAAAAGATGCGCTGCAGATCCAGATGGTATCGCAGGACCATGATGCTAAACGGAGCCAGGATCGCGGGCAGGACGATCGGCGCAACGATCCAGTGGTTCATGCGTCTTCTCCTGCTGCGTCCACGCTGTCCTGCGCTGTCATGTCGATATGGTCATCCTTGGAGGACAGGTACGCGCTGAGCGAGATCATCACGATCACCGCGGTCATTCCAAAGGAAATCACAATTGCGGTCAGCACCAGCGCCTGTGGCAGAGGATCGGTGTAAGCGACGTCCTTGTATTTGTTCAGAACCGGGGGGGCGTTCAGCGCAAGACGCCCGGTCGCGAACAGGAACACGTTGACCGCGTAAGTGATCAGCGACAGGCCCAGAATGACCGGAAACGTCCGGCGGCGCAGGATCAGGAATATTCCGGCAGCGGTCAATATACCGACGGCAGAGGCTACGAGCGCTTCCATCAGGCCTGCTCCTTCTCTTGTTCTTGTTCCGGTGGAGAGTCCCGCAGGGGATTGATATCCATCGGGAATTCCTGTGCCATTCCGGGCTGCCACGCAAAGCGGGACAGGCTGTCGAGTGCCAGCATGACCGCACCCAGAACCGCAAGGAACACGCCCGTGTCAAACAGCATGGCGGTGGCCCATTCGAATTCCTCAAGCGGGGGCCAGTGGAGATAGCCAAAATCACTGGTCAGGAAGGGGCGTTCATTGAACCAGGCCCCCAGCCCCGTGGCAGCGGCGATCAGCACGCCCCAGCCAATGGTGCCGTGGTAATAAAACCGCTGCCGCTCAATCGCCCAAGTATAGCCGCTGGCCATGTATTGCATCAGATAGGCGATGGCGACGATCAGCCCAGCGATAAATCCGCCGCCGGGCTGGTTGTGCCCACGGAAGAAAATATAGGCTCCGACCATCAGCGCAATCGGCATCATCACGCGGGTCGCCACAACCATCATCAGCGGGTGTGAATCACCGGACTGGGGCCAGTGCGGTTTGCGATTCAGCAGGTAACTGCGGACATTGGTGCTTAGCACGGATTCCGTCAGCGCAAAGATAATCAGCGCGGCAATGCCCAGCACGATGATCTCTCCAAACGTATCAAAACCCCGGAAGTCGACCAGGATCACGTTGACCACATTGGTGCCGCCACCGCCCTTATAGGAATTGGCCAGATGGAACTCTGAAATCGTTGGAAATGCAAAATCGCGCATCATCATCGCGTAGACCAGCGCGCCGGTGCCAAGACCGGCAACGACGGAAATCGCGGCATCCCGCCATCGCCGCGCTGCGCTGCTGTCCCATGGCGTCTCGGTCGGCAGGAAGTTCAGCGACAGCAGCAACAAGATCATCGTTACCACCTCGACCGAGATTTGCGTCAGGGCAAGGTCCGGAGCGGAAAGATAGTTGAACGCGATGGAAACGATCAGGCCCACGACGCCGATCAACACCAGCGACAACAGGCGGTTCCGGTGGAACCACATGATACCAAGCGTTGCGCCCACCAGACAAATCCAGCCGATGATCGGAATGATCTGCGCTGGCAGCGGAACGCGGGTTTCCAAGCCGATGGTTCCTGTCGAATAGGCGTAATAACCAAGGCCCACGGTGAAGGCCACGAAGATGATCGCATAGCGGCTGAGAACACCGTTATGCATCTCATCGGTGATCCAGCGGCTTAGCCTGGTCAGCGCGTCGATGATCGCCTCAAAGATTACCTTGGCCTCGGGCCGGGGCAGGGCATTCCAGACCTGCTCGCCGCGTTTGTGCAGCGCCAGCAGGAACAGGCCACCCAATGTCGCAACAACCGACATGTAAAGTGCGGGCGTGAAGCCATGCCACAGTTTGAGCGAGTAATACGGCAGCTTCTCGCCGCCTATCACCGCGCTGGAAACCACGGCGATCAGGGGGCCAACGATCGCGGCGGAATTCAGACCGATCAGGACGACCAGTACAACCAGCAGTGCGGGCGCCAGCCACAGCCCGACAGGCGGGTCATGCGGATGGCTGGGATAGTCTTCTCGCTTGGGTCCAAGGAAAACATGGCTGACGAAGCGGAAAGAATAAGCGGCCGAGAACAGCGCTGCCAAAAGTGCCAGCCCCGGAACCAGATAATGTGAATGCAACCAAGTGGTGTGAACGGTCTCTTCCAGCATCATCTCTTTCGACAAAAAGCCGTTCAGCGGCGGCAGACCCGCCATGGACAGGGCCGCGATGGTGCCGATGGTGAAGGTGATCGGCATCAGGTGACGCAGACCCCCCAGCCGTTTCAGGTTCCGCGTGCCGGTTTCGTGATCCACGATCCCGGCGGTCATGAACAGGGCGGCCTTGAAGGTCGCATGGTTGATTATGTGGAAAATGGCGGCCACGGCGGCAATTTTAGTGCCAAAGCCCAATAGCATGGTGATCAGGCCCAGATGGGATACAGTCGAAAAGGCCAGCAACGCCTTTAGATCATCCTTGAACAGCGCGATGACCGCACCCAGCAGCATGGTGATCAGACCAGTCGTGGCCACGATGTAGAACCACGCATCTGTTCCTGCCAGAACAGGCCACATCCGCGCCATCAGGAACAGACCGGCTTTCACCATGGTGGCCGAGTGCAGATAGGCAGACACCGGCGTCGGCGCGGCCATTGCGTGGGGCAGCCAGAAGTGAAACGGGAACTGTGCCGACTTGGTGAAGGCGCCCAGCAGGATCAGGATCAACGCTGGCAGGTAGTAGGGGGACGCCTGGATCAGCTCCTTGTTCTGCAAAATGACACTCAGGTCATAGGATCCAACGATATTGCCGAGGATCAGCATCCCGGCGATCATCGCCAACCCGCCCGAGCCGGTGACGGCCAAAGCCATGCGCGCGCCCTGACGGCCATCGGGCAGGTGTTTCCAATAGCCGATCAGCAGGAATGAGCTGAGCGATGTAAGTTCCCAGAAAACAATCAAAAGTAGGATATTGTCGGACAGGACAATACCAACCATCGCCCCCTGAAACAGCAGCAGATAGGTATAGAACTGCCCCATCGGATCTTCGCGCGACAGGTAGAACCGTGCGTAGAGGATGATGAGCAATCCAATGCCAAGGATCAGCAAGGCGAAAAGAAATCCCAGCCCGTCCAGCATGAAATTCGCGTTCAGGCCCAACCTCGGTATCCAGTCAAACCGGGCAGTCACGACGTCTCCGCGCATGACCGAAGGGATGTGGATCAGCAGCCCCATCAGGGCCAGAAATGTGGTCAACCCGGCTGCGGATGCGGCGGCATTTCGGCCCGCGCGGATCAGCAGTGCGGGAAATACAGCACCAAGGAAGGGAAGGGCCGCAATAAGGAATAGGGACAAGTGCGATACTCCGGTCTGGGCGGTCAGGGTGAGGTCAATTTTGTAAGGATATTTTGCCGACTGTCCAGAGATGGCAACTTTTTTGCCGGGCTCCAACGGATCACCAAGGCATTGGCGGCGCTGCGCATTAATGACGCGATCTTGATCTGCGAGCTGTGTTTCACCGCGCAACTTGCTGTGTGGTTGTGCTAGAACCAGCATCAGCGAACAGGAGGCTGAGGCGTGGCCGAAAAAACGAACCGATCCCGACGGTGGCTATTGATTGGTGGCGGTGCCGCGATTGCTGCCGGGTTTGCGATCAGGCAATACAGACTGATCCCTGAAGATCACAGCGGTGGCCGGATCAGTGTGGCCGACGCCCATGAGCAGGCCGCGGACGGGCGCGTTCTGCTGGTTGATATCCGCACACCGCGCGAATGGCGCGCCTCGGGAATTGGCGAGGGCGCGGTACCGCTGGACATGCGGCGCGAAGATTTCGTCGACGTTCTGACACAAATGACCGGTGGTGATCAGGCTGTTCCCGTGGCGCTGATCTGCGCCCGTGGGGTGCGGTCCGCGCGCCTCAGCAATCGTTTGATTGAAGCCGGATTCACAAATATCATCGACGTACCCGAGGGTATGTTGGGCTCGGCGGCCGGGCCAGGATGGGTAAGGGCCGGTTTGCCGGTTCGCAGATTCATTGAGGATGCGGGATGATCAGGGAAATCAGTCTTGCAGCAATCTTTGCCTTTGTCGCGCAGACGGTCCAGGCGGGCTGCGCCGATCAACAGAGCGTTTGCGAGACGCCGATGGGCGCGTATCACATCGAATTGCCCGACACAGAAAACCCGCCATTGGTGGTGTTCCTGCACGGGTATGGCGGCAGTGGTTCAGGCACGATGCGAAATCGCGGGATGGTCGAACCTCTGCTGGCGCGGGGTTATGCTGTCATGGCTCCGGAAGGCTTGGAGAGGCCCGACCGTGGTGGCACAAAAAGCTGGAATTTCTATCCTGGATTTGGCGAACGGGATGAAACCGCCTTTCTGTCCGAAGTGGTTCAGGACGCGGAAAACCGGTTCGGAATCAATGCGGACCGGGTCATGCTGGGCGGGTTTTCGGCTGGTGGCTTTATGGTCAACTATCTCGCCTGCAAGGCGCCCGAGACATTTTCGGCATATGTTCCGGTGTCCGGAGGATTCTGGAGGCCACACCCGGAAACCTGCAAGGGTCCGATCCGGATGTTTCATACCCATGGCTGGACGGACAACGTGGTACCGCTTGAGGGGCGCGTACTGGGCGGTGGCCGGTTTCGGCAGGGCGATATCTATGCCGGGCTCGAAATCTGGCGCGAGGCAAATGGCTGCGTCGATCACAAACCGGCCGGCTTTAGCACAACGGGGAATTTTATGCGCCGCCGCTGGACCACCTGTGCCAAAGGCAGCGCGCTGGAGTTTGCCTTGTTCCCGGGCGGTCATACAGTTCCAGCCGGTTGGGCTGATATGGTCGTGGATTGGTACGAAGGGCTTCCCGGCAGCTGATCACTCTGCCGGGGTCATGTTGATCTTGCCTTCAACCAGTTGCTTCAGCTCGGCTCGGTAACGGCGGGCCGACCGGGTGATGGCAGGTTCGCGGAAATCCTCGCGCATTCCGACCATCCGGCGTGCGGCACCGGCCGAAACACCGCTGAGTGCCGATAGCGGAATGGCAAGGGCGAGACTGATGGCAATCGGAGCCAGCCAGATCGAGACCAGCCCGGACAGGATACCAACACTCAAGGCTATGCCACTGACGGTTTCCAATGCGTGACACAGGATCAGCGTGCGCAATCCGTAACTGCCACCGTCGCGTGCTTGTGGCGACCAGCCCCGCTGAATGCCAAGTGCTGTCCGGAAAACGGCGATCATTTGTTGCACCATAAGGATTGGCGCATACAGGATCGACAGAATGACTTCGGCCAGAAACGAGGTCAGGAACTTGAGGCCGCCTCCGAATTCGGAATAGCGTACACCGCTTAGCGGCAAAGCCAGAACTCCCAGCACCTTGGGTGCCAGCAGCATTGCATACATCACGAGAATGATCAGAACGTGCCGGGTTTCAGACATTTCCGGCCATTGCGGGAACAGCGGATTATCGGGGCTGAAGTAGTGCAGGACAGAAGCGTCTTTGCCCTGACCGATCAGTGCCCACATCAACAGCAGCGCAAACCACAGCGGTGACATCAAGTACCCAACGGCACCGTGGAACATGTGAAAACGCGAGACGGCCCGGAATCCGGTCGAGCCCAGCAGTTTCAGGTGTTGCAGGTTGCCTTGGCACCAACGCCGATCCCGCATCGCATGATCGATCAGTGTGGGGGGTGTTTCCTCGTAAGATCCCCGAATGCGCGGCAGGAACCGCACCGCCCATCCGGCACGGCGCAGCAATCCGGCCTCGACGAAATCATGGCTCATGATCAGCTTGTCCTGACCATTGAACGCACGCAGCTTGGGCAGTCCGGCACTGGTGGCGAAAGCCTTGGTGCGGATTATGGCGTTGTGGCCCCAATAATTGCCCTCTTGCCCGCACCAGCGCGCCAACCCTTCGGCAAAGGCGATGCCATAGACCCCATTGGCGAATTGTTGCATACGGGCAAAAACCGATTGCGCGCCGATCAGTTGCGGATAGCTCTGGATCAGCCCGGCACCGGGATCACGCGCCAGCGCATCGGTCAGCCGATGTATGGCGCGACCGGTCATAAGGCTGTCCGCATCCAGAACCAGCATCGCGTCCCAGTCTGCGCCCCAGCGACTGACCCAGTCGGCGATGTTACCCACCTTGCGGTCGGTGTTCTGCTCGCGGCGGCGGTAATACAACTCCAGCCCCGGGGCGAGCGTGGTGCGCAGGGCTTCGACGCTGGCTTGTTCCTGTGCCGCGATTTCAGGGTCGCGTGTGTCGGACAGGATGAACATGGCATAGTGATGCTGCCCACCGCGTGCCTGCAAATCTTCAAGCATGGTGCGGGCGTTGCCCAGCACGTTCCATGGCACTTCGTTGTATACCGGTGTCAAAAGGGCAACGCGCAGGGGCTGTGCTGTGCGTTTGCGCTGCGGACGATCCTGTCTCGACAGCGAAACCATACCCAGCAGAACGGTGCAGACCGTGAACGAAATCCAGAAGAAGTTGAACGAGATAAGCGCCAACAGGATGCCCTCGATCAGATTGATCCCCTGGGCGCTGAACCAGTCGCTCATGATCCAAAGCAGGCCCAATGTCGCTACCATCGCCGGTGAAAACGCAAGCGCGCGCCAAAATCCAGTCGCGCCCGTGTCTGTGCCCGACGGGGCATCAGCATCGTGGAACCCAACGCTGAAATTCTGCGTGGGCATCGCCAGAGGTGCCTCGGGCGGCATGATATGCAGACCGCGGTTCATATGGTCCATCGGTAAAGCCACACCTCAGAGGCAGGCTGTTTGTCTTTCAGCAGTTGCGCGCGCAATTCGACATGATCGCGCCCATCAGGCTGGAACGAAAACGCCAGACGCAATCCACCCGTATCCGGGTTGCGTTGCAGAACACCGTCCGAGGTTTCGGCATGAGGGGAATCCACGAAGACACTGATCGCCTCGATATCATCGAACAAATCGCTGCCTTCGAAATCGATGACGGCCAAACGCCCCTCACCGAAGGTGTTTTCGCCCATGGCGGTGTTGGTCACCCGTGGCATCGGAGTGCGCTGAGGCTCCTCACCCCAGATCAGACGATAGGACAGGTCAACCCGACTGCCTGCCGCATAGGGCTCTGCCGGACGCCAATAGGCGACGATGTTGTCATAGATTTCCTGATCGGCCGGTATCTCGACCAGTGTAACGGTGCCTTTGCCCCACTCTTCCTTAGGCTCGACCCACAGGCCCGGGCGCTTGTGATAATTCGCCTCAAGGTCGGCATAGTCCGAAAACTCGCGCTTGCGCTGCATCAGCCCGAAGCCGCGCGGGTTCTCGTCAACGAAAGACGATATTTGCAGGCGGGCCGGGTTTGCCAGTGGACGCCACAACACCTCGCCCGCGCCATTGCGGATCAACAGCCCGTCGCTGTCATGGACGGCCGGACGGAAATCGTCGAACCGGCTGTGGTTGGTCTGGTCGAACAGAAACATCGAGGTGCCCGGCGCGATACCTACATGAGGTAGGTCTTCGCGGGGAAACAGCGTGGCCTCGACGTCGATAATGCAATCCGCCCCCGCCGTGACATTGAAGCGATAGGCCCCAGTCACGCTGGGACTGTCCATCAGCGCATGTACGACCATATTCCGATGGCCGGGCTTGGGGCGCTCCAGCCAGAAACGGATGAACTCAGGAAATTCCTCGCCATCCGGGTCGCCTGTTTTCAGGGCGAGACCGCGTGCCGACAGACCGTAGACCTCGTCCAGACCAATAGCGCGGAAATAGCTGGCACCCTGCCAGACGCAGAACTCATCCGTCTTGCCGGGGCGGTGCATCTCGGTCCGCAGCCGCAGGCCTGAAAAGCCCAGCGTCTCGTCGATGGGCAATTGCGGCACATCTTCGGATTTGTCGAACATCCCCAGATCGAAATCGACTGGTGTTGTCATGCCATTTTCGACCGTTTCCACCTTGACGGTCCGGGGGAAATACAGGCCCGGTGTGAAGAAATCGACGTTGAATGGCGTTTCGGTTTCGTACCACAACGCCCGGTCCAGTCGAAAACGGATCGAGCGATATTGTTCGTAAGTCAGATCCTGCCATTCTTGTGGAACCATTTCGCGTTCCGCATAGGGGCGGCTGGCCAGTTCGCGGGCCAGTTCGATCACGTGGTCGCGGTCAAAGGGGACTGCGCCCCCGGTCGCATAGGTCGATGGGGCAAAGGCCAAGGCAGTCGTCGAGACTAGGAATGCGCGACGGGTGAAATTCATCTCTTCAATTTCCAGGGTTGAGACTTGAACCAAGCTGCCAGATAGGCCACGCCGATGATCATGGCAAAGCCAATTATGTTGGCGACAAAGACGGTGGCAACATCCCGCCCAGCTTGATCGAGGGCAACGCCGATAAGTCGTGCTGCTGCCATGGAAAATACAAACACCGCAAGGGATTGCTGACCGACTTTGGTGATGACCGTCAGCAGGAATTGCCAGACGCGCGCACCCATGCTGTGGCCCGTCGCAATCAGGCGGTGACCATGTTCGCCAGCCGCGACCCAGCCCAGATAGGCCAGTGACAGAAAATGGACATATCGCAGCGCGCCAAACTCGGTCTTGTCGCGCAATTCGTCGGTCAGTGGCCAGATCTGTCGGATCGCAGCGCCCAACTCAGGCGCAGCGCTGTTAACCCAGAGGAAGACCTTCCAAGACCCAAACGGAGCTGACAGGATCAGGAACAAGGCAGCCGCCCAGACCAGAGATTTCGATACCGGTGGAGCGGGAATCCATCCGCGCATCAAGGCAAATCCGGTGAAGAACAGCAATTGCCAGCCAAACGGGTTGAAAAACCATTGCCGATCCGACCAAGGCTCGGCCGGAAGGGCCAGCGCGCCGGTCTGAGTGATGCACCAGATGGTCACAGATGCAGCCGCCATCAGCCAGAAACTGACACGGTACAGCGCGATGTAGAGCGGCATCAGCGCCAGTACCACCAGATACATCGGAAGGATGTCAAAGTAGTTCGGTACATAAGTCAGGGTAAAGATCCCCACCATCTGCGGGGCGGGATCATTGAAGAAATGCTGAAGGTTCAGGGACGAGACATAGGTTTTCCCGAACGCGCCGGTCAGGTCCAGCGCTGCCATTGTCATGGCGACAAAGAAGAACAGGGCAATATGGGCCCAATAAACCTGCCAGATGCGATAGGCCACTCGGGCCGTGCCCATCCACCAGCCCTTGTACAGGAACGCCCCGCCAAAGGCGATGGCCGAGGCCATGCCCGAACAGAACACGAAAATCTCGGTTGCGTCCGAATACCCAAAGCGCGCCGGGATCCAATTCGCCCAAGGATCATTGGGAATGTGGGCGATCAGGATGATGAACATCGCGATGCCGCGATAGAAATCCAGTCGCGGGTCACGCGTGCGGGCGGGGGCCGCAGCCGGGGCTGCGACGGGTGCAAAATCAGCAGCGGGCGATATGGTCGCCATACGGTCTCTGTCCTTCTTGGTCGTCTTGTTATTCGGCGGGGACGCTTTGCATGTCTCCGCCGTCGCGTGCCGCATCAATCAGGGCGCGGCGCGCGATGGCATAATTGTCTTCACCCCCGGCGCGCTTGGCGCGACGGTCATCCAGAATGCGTTCAACCGCATCAAGACGACCGGCCCGAAGCCCGGAATCGATGGTAATGCGTTCAAATACATCACGTTGCGCGTGACTGCCACCAGCCAGTTGCATTGAACCGCGCGCTGCCAACAGGTGATCAAATGCCGTGCCATAATGGCCGTCACCAAAGGCTTCAAGGCCCATGGCGGCCGCGACACCGGGATCAGCCATACGGCGGGTGGTGTCGTCATTGGCACGCGCTGCATCCTTGCTCATGCGGTTCAGCATTTTGGCTGTGGCGTCGACGCGATTGTCGCCTGTCAGTGCCAAAAGGTAATGCAGATCGGCGAAGATCAGGCAGCCGTCTTCGGTGCGTGCGGCACTCAGGTCAGCCAGTTCTTCCCAGCGATTTCCGACATTTACGCCTTCTAATTCAAGCCGCATCAGAAGCGAAGTTCCGTTCGAGATGTCGCGGTAATCGTCGGTTTTGTCCTTGCGGACGTGGTTGTCATACAGGTCCATCACCTGATCGACCTGACCCAGATCCAGATGCATCAGGGCCTTGTGCCACCAGACGTGATAGCGGAAGTTGTTGCAATGGGCCCAGGCCGCCTCGCGCCCGGCCAGCCAGTCAAGGCCCAGCTGCGCGTTGCCGGTCATTTCATGGACATGGGCCACCGCGTGCAGACCCCAGGCATCATCGGACACCATCCAAAGCGCCTGACGTCCCGCGATTTCGGCCTTTTCGTAGGCTCCGGTTTCTTCCAGCGCGAAGGAATGGCAGCCCAGCAGATAACCCCGACCGGGGTGATCGGGTTCATATGCAGGCATAACCCGTTCGATCGAACGGCGCATTCCGTCCGGATCGCCCAGAACGAAACGGGTCGCGTGGCTGAGTTTCATCGCCAACGTATCCTGCGGATGGTCGCGCAGGACCGCTTCGAACTTTTGCACCGCCTGTGTCAGTTGGCCCGCAAGATACAGCCCCAATGCATCGACAAACAGCCGCTCGCGCGTCGAGACGGGCTGCCGTTTCATCGCAGCATTGGCAGACGCCAAAGCCTCGACTGCAACCGCCATCATCTCGCGCCGACCGAGAAGGGCCATGAACAGGCCTTTAACGGCATGGCCCAAAGCAAAATCGGGCTCAAGCTCCAACACTTTGCCCAGATGTTGGGGCGTAACCGCGGCATGTGCCATGAACCCAAGCAGAACACCATTCCAGGCTTCGACAGCTTCCGGCTGCGCCAAGGTGTTCATCTGTCCAAAAACGTCTTGTTTCATACTTGGGTCCAATCTGATTGCGGTATTTGACACTGTTTGATGTAACAGAGTGTGCGAGAGCGGCGTATCAGTATCGACCCCGCTCTCGAATTGGTGAAATGTCGTGTGTGAAAAAGTCGAAAAAATCCGCCGATTCAAAGGCATGTTTCAGCAACTTGCCGCCTAGTTGTGCAAGTGTTTCAATCGTCGAACGGGTTTTCAGCGTTTAACACCCAATCAGTATCGGCCCCGCAGGTGGGTGGTGCGCTGCGATATGTTACAGGCGTACGTGACAGGTTAAGGGGATTCCCGATCAGGTTCACCTTACCGGGCTGGGCCTGCATCGAAATCTGCATATTTCGTGCTGCTACCTGTTCCGTGTCAAAAACCTGATCCAGCGTCTGGACCGGACCAACAGGCACTTTCACGTCTTCAAGACCGGAAATTACGGATCGCGTATCCAGCCGTTGAACAGCCGGCCGAAGAATGGCGTTCAGCGCATCACGGTGTTCCAGTCGCGCCGGGTTGGTCACGAATCTGGGGTCGTCGGCAAGTGCGGGTTGTCCCAGGAAACCGCACAGCTTTCTGAACTGGCCATCATTTCCAACCGCCAGAATGACATGCCCATCGGATGTCTCGTAAACGTCATAAGGCACGATATTGGGGTGCCCGTTTCCGCGGCGTTGCGGAACGTTGCCAGAAGTCAGGTAATTGACGCCCTCGTTGATCAGCCATGCGATCTGAGAATCAACCAGTGCCAGATCGACCTGCTGACCTTCACCGGTCAGGTCGCGGTGGCGCAGTGCGGCCAGAATACCAACGCTCGCATACATTCCGCACATCACATCAGCGATTCCGACCCCCACTTTCATTGGCGCGCCTTCCGGGTCGCCGGTCAGGGACATGATCCCTCCATAGCCTTGCGCCATCAGGTCATAGCCGGGCTTGCTGGCATTTGGTCCGGTTTGGCCGTAACCCGAGATCGAGCAGTAAACGAGGTTGGGGAATTCCTGCGACAGGGTGGCATAATCCAGCCCGTATTTTGCCAGACCGCCGGGTTTGAAATTTTCGATCAGAATATCCGCGTGTGAGGCCAGCCGCCGGATTTCCGCCTGACCTTTCTCAGTCGCGATATCAAGCGCCACGGATTTCTTGTTTCGGTTCGCTGACATGAAATAGGCGCTCAGGTCCGAGCGGTTGCCGTCGGCATTGGTCACATAGGGCGGACCCCATTGCCGCGTGTCGTCGCCCCCGGTGGCAGGGTTTTCGATCTTGATGACACTGGCGCCCAGATCACCCAGCAACTGCGTGCAGGTCGGCCCGGCCAAAATACGGCTGAGGTCCAGAATCTTGACGCCCTTCAGCGGGCCCTCAGATGCGGCCATCGTATCCTCCCCGGTCGATTTCAGCGGCGATGACGGTAAATGTCTCGGCCTTTACAGCAGCTTCAAGTGCTGCGCGCAACTCTGCCCGGTTGCAGACGGTGTGGCCGTTCCCACCAAAAGCACGGCCCATGGCGGCGAAGTCATGGTGACCGAAATCCACGCCATTGTTGACCATCTGCCGCTGCCGCTGTTTCAACTCGATAAGGGCAAGGCTGGCATCTACGAAGACAAGAAAGATCGGATTGCCACCCATTTCGGCCGCCGTCGACAATTCCCCGGCGACCATCAGAAATCCGGCATCACCCGAAAAGCTGATCACCGGGCGGTCGGGCTCGGCCAGTTTCAGACCAATGGCCATTGGGACAGCACAGCCCATGGTGCAGAGCGCCGAGGATTGGATCAGCCCACGTTCCTCGCTGCAGTCCCACATCTGGCTCAGCAGAATGCGATGCGCGCCGCTGTCGGCGGTTGCCAGCGTTTCGGGGCGCAGGGTAGCGCGCGTTTCGGCGATGACCGCTGCGGGCCCCCAGTCCTCATCAGTGGGAAAGGCCTGTGCCAGAGCAGATTTGACCTGCGCGGGCTCACCACCCGGCCACGTTGCGCGGGCAGGGTTTCCCTTGGCAATGGCCTCCAGCGTCTCGCCCGTGTCAGCCACCAGATTAAGACCCGCCTGATGCATGTAGTGGTCATTGATCACCGCTGATATGTCGATGACGCGCTTTTCTTCGGGGTCCCAGATTTCGCGCCAGCCGGGGCGCATTTCGATCGGGTCATACCCCAGACACAGCACCAGATCGGCTTGTTCGATCAATGGGACAAGGTGCTTGTCTGCCAAAGGCGACAGGCCAGCGCCGCCCAAACACAAAGGGTGATCTTCGGGAACAACACCCTTGGCCTTGTAGGTGGTAACAAATGGAATTCCGAAATGTTCCAAAAACGCCTGCACAACACTGCGCGAGTCGTCATAGAGGACATCGAGACCGATAATGGCGATGGGGCGCTCGGCCTCAGCCACCCAGCGCCGGGCTTTTTCAAGGCATTCACCATTGGGACTGACAGGCGCGACCTTGGCCAGGCGGCGGCGTTTTTTACCCGTCACCGGCGTGTCGGCGACCGAGATCGGGACATCAATATGAACCGGCCCCGGTCGCGGCTGCGTGGCCAGCGACACCGCCTTGTCTGCGATGATATCCGCACCCTTGGCCGTCAGTGTAAACGTGCCCTTGGTGATGGAACGGTAAACCTGGCTGTGGTCCATAACCTGATGGGTGTAAGTCAGCGCTTCGTCCGCATCGACGCAACCGGTCAGAACGATCATCGGAACACGGTCCTGCAACGCATTGGCCACCACGTTGATGCCGTTCATCGCGCCCGGACCCAAAGTGGCAACCAGAATCGCAGGCGCGCCGTCGCGGTGATGCACGGCCTCGGCCATGAATCCGGCCGAGTTTTCATGTTTTGTCAGATGAAAGGCAATGCCCGCCTTTTCAAGCGCATCCACCAGTGTCAGCACCTCACCCCCCGGCATTCCAAAGGCGTGGCGGCACCCAGCTTCGTACAGGCGTTGGGCCAGAAGATCGGCGGCGCGCGGCGTGGGGTCCTGCATCAGTCATGCTCCGAGATAACCGTTTCGAAGCAGATTGCGGAGGACGCCACCAGACGCAAGGCGGATCACGTCAGTGTGACTATTTGACTGCGTCTTCAGCGACGGATTGAAAAGTTTTATCCAGTTCCGCGGCAATGTCCTGCAAGACTTGCCCGCCTTCCGCAATGTAAGGGTCAAACACGAAACTGGGGGTCTTGTAAGACAGGGTTGCGGTTCCGTCCTCGTTCTCGGTGACATAGAAACGGATCGGTGCTTCGATCATCGCATTGGTAGAGGTTTCCAGCACCCTTACGGCGTAATCGTTGTTGAACGCGCCAATCACCAGATTGCCCGGAATGGTGATCCCGCGCGCCGCAGCTGCCTTGGTGGGTCCAGCCTGCGTCACCACTATCAATCCGTTGTCCTTGATCGCAACCTTGGTTGCATCGACCAGTTCCGAGTAGGTCTTGTCCGCAGGAAACACAGCCCATCCGGCCGGAACGTCCTGCGCCCAAACGGGTAAAGCGATCAGGCAAAGCAAGGGAATGAGGGCTTTCATTGTCACGTCTCCTGTATTGAGGTGCACCCTGTGTGCCAGACCTGACCGACCCGCGTCATCACAAACCCGTGTTCATGTGCCCGTGCGTTACTTCCGCCGCATCTTCAACAGGTAGATATCCATGATCCAGCCATGTTCGGCGCGGGCTTTCGCCCGGGTCTCAAGGATATTCTGCGCAACCTCATCCAGCGGGCCACTGATCAGAACCTCTTCTTTCATACCCACATAGGCGCCCCACCAAATGTCATAACTTGCCAAATCAAGGGTTTGGAACGAGCATTCGCCGTCCAGCATCACAGCGACGTTCGAGGCCGCATCAGGCCAGCCTTCATCCCGGATACGACGACCGGTTGTGACAACGTAGGGCGCGCCCAGATCATTGATCGGGATCGCATGGGCGGCGGTCAGCGCCTGCAAGGCGGTGATGCCGGGGATAACCTTGGTATTGGGTTGCGGGTTCAACCGGGCAGCGATGCGCAGTGAGCTGTCATAGAGGGACGGATCCCCCCAAATCAGCAGTGCGACATGCTGCGCCTCTGGATGCGCGGCAATGGCCGCTTGCCAGCGCAGGGCGATGGTGTCGTGCCATTCATCGACACCGCGCAGGTAGCCATCGTCGGCCCGGCGCTGGGGAATATCGAAATAGGCGACCTGTGGCGGCGTTTCGGCGACACGCTCGATGATCGCTTCACGCAGCCCGGCCAGATCAGCCTTGTTTTCCCCCTTGCGTGGAATCAGGATCAAATCCGCCGCCCGGATCGCCTGCGCGCCTTGAAACGTTACATGATCCGGATTGCCGGTGCCGATGCCGATCAAGCTCAGATCATTCATCGTCGAACTCCGCCAGCGGACCATAAAGGATCAGCGCCGGTGCTTTGCCAATCTCGGTTTTCAGCTGCTCTGCCAGCGCGCCAATCGTGGCGCGTTGCAGCTTTTGGTCGGGGGTCGAGACGGATTCGGCCATAAGCGCCGGAGTATCCAACGGCAATCCTTGCGTGTGCAGGGCTTCGACCAGCAGGGGAAAGGTGCGCTTGCCCATGAAAACGACGGTCGTGGCCTGCGGATCAGCCAGCGCTTTCAGGTTCAGGTCGTCGGGTAATTCACCACTGACGTCATGGCCGGTCACGAACTGGACCCGCCGGGCCGTGAGCCTGCGCGTCAACGGAATGCCTGCGGCCGCTGCCGCTGCCACTGCTGAGGGGACGCCGGGAATGATCTCATAGGCGATTCCGGCTGCGCGCAGGGCGACAAGCTCTTCCTCTAGCCGTCCGAACATACCGCCGTCGCCGGACTTCAGGCGCACTACATGCTGACCGGATTGCGCATAATCCACCAGCAACCGGCTGACATGGTCCTGCTTGGGGGACGGGCGACCGGCCCGCTTTCCGACGCCAACCAGATCCGCATCGTCGCGCGCATGGCTCAGGATCGGGCCGCTGCTGAGATCGTCGAACAGGATCGCATCGGCCTTTTGCATCCGGTCCACCGCCTTGAGTGTCAGCAGTTCCGGATCACCGGGGCCAGAGCCGATGAAAGAAACAAAACCGCTCATGCCGACGCCTCCGCAATCAGGTGAAAGAACGTGCCAGTGACATTGCCACGCAGTGATCCGGTTTGCGGACCTTCTTCCCCTTCAGCGTCAAACACGCGTGCCAATGGGGTGTCCGGTTGATCCACGATCGAGGAATAGTGGAATTCGTGCCCGCGCAAGGCTGCGCCTTTGGCAAAGCCGGGCATGGGGGCCAACAACTCGGCCTTTCTGTAGCCAAGATTGAACTTGCGCTTCTGGTAGGATGTGACGAGGCCCAGCAAGCCGGCCATTTCATGTTGTACGCCGTCCTTGTCGATCAGCGCCTGACCAAGCGCCATGTAGCCGCCGCATTCTCCGTGCACCGGCTTTGTTTCCGCATGTTTACGCAAACCACTCAGGAAGGTGGTGGCCGCTGCCAATGTTCCGGCGTGCAATTCGGGGTACCCGCCGGGCAGCCAGACCAGATCGGCATCCGCCGCCGGAGGTTCGTTCGCCAAGGGGGAAAAAGGCAAGATCTCGGCACCCGCATCGTGCCACCCCTGCAAAAGGTGGGGGTAGGTAAAGGAAAAGGCGGCATCACGGGCCAGCGCGATCCGCTGGGCGGGGGGGCGCGGCAGCGCGGCTGACGATGGCCCGCCGGGGCCTGAGGAAGCCGCCCGCTTGATTGCGTCAAGGTCCACATGTTCTCGCAAGAACGCGGCATAACCTACAATGGCGCTTTCCAGATCGGGGTGTTCGACCGCCTGAATAAGTCCCAGATGCCGCTCGGGCAGGGTCAAGTCACCACGCCGGGGCAGGACGCCCAGAACAGGCAGGCCCGCGCGCTCCATCCCCAGACGGGTCAGGCGTTCATGGCGGGGGCTGGCGCATCGGTTCAGGATCACTCCGGCAAAGGGCAGGTCAGGATTGTACATCCTGAACCCCAGCGCCGTTGCCGCCGCTGATTGTGCCTGCCCGCCCACATCCAACACAAGCACAACGGGCCAGCCCATGCGCAGGGCGGTCTCGGCGCTTGAACCGTGCCCAACTTCGCCGGGTTTTGCGACACCGTCGAACAAACCCATCGAGCCCTCGGCCACCACAATGTCAGCGCCTTCAGCCTGAGCGGAAATAGCGCTGAACAGGGGATCCGTCATTGCCCAGCTGTCCAGATTGAACGAAGCCCGCCCGGCAGCCGCCCGGTGAAAGGCGGGATCGATATAATCCGGCCCGCTTTTAAAGGGTTGCACGGTCAGGCCATCTTCGGCCAGCGCGCGCAAAAGGCCCAGCATAACCGTCGTCTTGCCGGTACCCGAAGATGGTGCTGAAATCAGAATACCCGGAGGGTTAGTCATCACCATGGCTCCAGCTTGACCAAGGGCTGTCGGCACTTTGCGGGCGATAGCGGCGGTCGTAATCTCTGGAATAAAGACAGCTTTCGTCAAAACCCTCACCGGCCAGCGCGGGGCCGACCATGATCAAAGCCGTGCGCGAGATGCTTTCGTCCAGCGACCCTTTCAGGGTTTCCAGCGTTGCGCGGATGATCTTTTCATCCGGCCAGCTTGCGCGATACACAACGGCCACCGGACAATCGGCGCCATAAGCCGGGGTAAGGTCTGCGATAACCTTGTCCAGATTGCCGATTGACAGATGAATAGCCAAAGTCGCGCCGGTACGGGCAAAATTCACCAGCGTTTCACCTTCGGGCATGGATGACGCGCGCCCCGGCGTCCGGGTCAGAACCACTGATTGCGCCAGTCCCGGCAGGGTCAGTTCGGTGCCCAGGGCCGCTGCGGCGGCGGCAAAGGATGGTACGCCAGGGGTCACACTGACCGGAATGCCCATTTCTTTAAGGCGGCGGATCTGTTCGCCCATCGCCGACCAGACTGACAAATCGCCCGAATGCAGCCGCGCCATATCCTGACCCGCTTTATGCGCGACTTCGATCTCGGCCATGATCTGGTCCAGATCCATGGGCGCAGTGTTGATGATTTTTGCGTCTTTGGGGCAGTGGCTCAGAATTTCCTCGGGCACCAGCGACCCGGCATAAAGGCACACGGGGCACGAGGCGATGATGTCGCGCCCACGCAATGTCAACAGGTCTGCAGCGCCCGGTCCGGCGCCGATGAAATGAACGGTCATGTTTGTCCTCCGATGGCGATGGCGCAGGTGGCCAGCCGGTCGTCCGAAATGTGTCTGGGTGAAAGCAGCCTCGCGCCGGACCCGGCGGCGGCAAGGGCGGATGCTTCGGCTACGCTGCCGGTGCCATAAGCGGCACGGCTGCGGTTCGAGCATGTCAGGGTGCGCTGCCCGGCCAAATCGGCAGCCGCCACGAAATGCAGCGGAAGGGCAAGGCTTTCCGCAAAGGCCGCCAGCGCAGAGTGGCCGCTTTTGTCGGCAACCGTCGCCAGAGCTTGGACATCATGGCTGGCCGCTGCCGCGTCATAGGCGGCGCGCAAACTGTCTGCCGTCGCGTCTGATGAAAAGCCCAAGCCTGCCACGATCATAAGGTCACGCTCCACTGCACGACCGGATAGGCAGATTTCCAGCCGCGCCGCGGTCCGAGCGGTGCAGAATGTGCCAGTTCGATCCGCAACAGGTCTCCGCCCAGGTCTTGGTGCCATCGCGCCAACAGTGCTTCGCTTTCCAACGTTACCGCATTGGCGACCAACCGGGTGCCAGCGGGCAGGGCGTCGCGAAGCCACGCCAGCAGACTGGGGCTGAGCCCACCGCCGATGAAAACCACGTCCGGCAGGGGCAAACCGGCCAGCGCTTCGGGTGCGGTACCGTGGACAACCTGTAACCGATCCTGCCCCAGCGCGTCGGCATTGCGGCGAATGCGTTCGGCCCTGTCGGCGCGGGGTTCGATACTGGTGGCTGTCAGGGTCGGGTCGCACATCAGCCATTCAATACTGATCGAGCCGGTGCCACCGCCAATGTCCCACAGATGTTCGCCCCGCTGCGGTGCCAGTGCGGACAGGGTCAGTGCCCGGATCGGGCGTTTGGTGATCTGGCCGTCGGTTTCAAAAAGATCATCCGGCTTACCCGAGGCCTTGGAAAGTCCCCGCCCAGTGCCGGTCACTTCCAGCCCGACGCAGACAGGATGATCGAAGGTTCCCAGCAGAGCTTCGGTCAGGCTCACTGTCTGGATGCTTTCCCGCGGGCCGCCGAGGGCCTGCATCACATGCAACGCGCTGTCGGCAAAACCGGTTTCGCTCAGATATGTCGCCAGTTCAGCAACCGCCTTGCCGTCACGCAAAAGCACAATGGCATGAAGATCCGGGGCCAGATGCGGCCGCAATCGGGTCAAAGGCGCAGCGTGCAGGCCGAACGTCGGCGTGCTTTCCAAAGGCCAGCCCAGCCGCGCGGCGGCCAGCGAAAACGTGGACTGGCCGGGCAGGGCGGTCCACTCGTTGGCATCGAAGTTACGCGCGATGACGGACCCCGCGCCAAACCAGAACGGATCACCTGACGCCAGAACCACCGTCTGCCGTCCGCGCAGGCCTTTCAGGATCGGCAATCCGTCCGAGAACGGCACCGGCCATTCGACTCGCTCAGCCTCGTTTTCCGGCAGCAGCGACAGGTGACGAGGCGGCCCCATGATCACTTCGGCCCGGTCCAGCACTTGACGGCTTGCAGGCGACAGGCCATCAAGCCCATCTTCGCCCAATCCCAAAACGGTCAGCCACGGAGACTCAGACATGCCCAACCTCCTGATTCTTGGCGGCACGACCGAGGCCAACGCTTTGGCCAAAGCTGTTTCGGAACAAGGGATTGCGGCTGTGTATTCTTATGCGGGACGGGTGGAAACCCCGCGTCCGCAGCCGTTGCCGGTGCGAGTTGGCGGGTTTGGCGGCCCGGAAGGTCTGGCCCAATACATCCGTGAAAACGCGATCACCCATGTCGTGGATGCGACCCATCCATTTGCGGCGCAGATGAGCCGGAACGCGATTGAGGCGTGTCACACAACGCAGGTTCCACTGGCCGCCTTGACCCGCGCGGCGTGGAAGCCGCAACCCGGCGATGTCTGGCACCGCGTGCCCGATATCACTGCCGCCGTCGATGCGCTTGCAGGTGATCCGCAGCGTGTGTTCCTGGCTGTCGGGCGTATGCATCTTGAAGACTTTGCAGCCCAGCCCCAGCATCACTACCTGCTGCGTCTGGTGGACGAGCCTGACAGCGTGCCTTTTCCTTTGGCGCAGGTTGTCGTGGCCCGGGGTCCTTTTGCAGAAGCCGATGACTGCGCATTGATGCAGCAACACAGGACGCAGCTTGTGGTGTCCAAGAACGCGGGCGGCTTGGGTGCGCGCGCCAAGCTGGACGCAGCGCGGGCGCTGGGCCTGCCAGTGCTTATGATCGAGCGCCCTGTTCTGCCTAAGCGGACCGAGCTTTCGGCTGTCACACAGGTTCTGGACTGGGTGTCTCATCCCTGATCCTCGACCGGGGTGAAGCGTGGCGTATAGACGATCGGCGTGCCTTTGCGTTCGATGACTCGGGTGCGCGACGAACCGACAATAACCACGGTCTGCATATCCGCCATCTCGGGCGTGGCCTCGGCCAGAGTAGAAACCCGGATCACCTCATCCGCTCGTGACACGGCGCGCGCAAACAGGATCACCCGCTCGGGCTCGCATTCTTCGCGTAGGATTTCCAGTGTCTTTACAAAGCCTTCCGGGCGAGACTTCGAGCGGGGGTTGTAGAATGCCATCGAAAAATCGGCCTGCGCAGCCAAGCGCAGGCGTTTTTCGATCAGTGCCCAAGGCTTTAGGTTGTCGCTAAGGTTGATGGCGCAGAAATCATGCCCCATCGGAGCGCCCGCGCGGGCAGATGCGGCCAGCATCGCGGTGATCCCCGGCAGCACATCTATCTGAATGTCACGCCATTCTGTTGGGCCATTCTCCAACGCTTCGAACACCGCTGCCGCCATTGCAAACACACCGGGATCGCCCGAGGACACAACAACCACCCGCCTGCCTTCGACCGCCATTTGCAGCGCGTGTTGCGAGCGGTCGATTTCAACCCGGTTATCACTGGCGTGCAGGGTCAGGCCGGGGCGGTCGGCCACGCGGGCCACATAAGGGATGTAGCCCACCACATCGGTGGCGTCGGCCAAAGCCGCTGTAACTTCGGGGGTGACCAGCGCCTCGTCCCCCGGACCAAGGCCTGCGATCTTGACCCAGCCGCTCATGGTCGGCGCCCCTGACCATGAACAACGATGATCGAGAAATATGGGGTGATCTTCTCGCAGGCCTCAGACAATTTTGTCACCGCCTGGTTCGGCATCTGCGCGTATTCGACAATCCATGCGCGGTCATACAGACCAGAGGTTTTCAGCGCGCGTTTCACCTTGTCGATGTTCCGCCCGATTTTCATCACGACCAAGGCATCTGTCTGCGCCATACGTTCAGCCAAAACCTCCTCGGGCAGAGTACCAACCAGCACGGTCAGCACATCATCGCCCCATGTGATCGGATCGCCCGTGGCCGTCCACGCACCGGACATACCCGTGATGGCTGGCACAACCTCAACCGGAGCTTCGTCACGCAACCGATTGTAAAGATGCATGAACGAGCCGTAGAAAAACGGATCACCCTCGCACAGG
Source organism: Ruegeria sp. P8 (assembly GCF_056534665.1). Classification (NCBI taxonomy): domain Bacteria; kingdom Pseudomonadati; phylum Pseudomonadota; class Alphaproteobacteria; order Rhodobacterales; family Roseobacteraceae; genus Ruegeria; species Ruegeria sp. P8. The sequence continues at coordinate 151,999 of NZ_JBQERC010000004.1, read as the reverse complement.
ACCACCACATCCTCGCCCTGTTCCGACAGCGTCTTCAGGTGTGCTGTGCACTCTTCATAGAACGCGGCCAGCAATTCATTATAACGCGGATCGGTGACCGGAATCTCGGTGGTCACAGGGTATTCCATCGGGAATTCAACCGCGCCTTCGGGGATCATCCCGTTGACGATTTTGCGGGCCTGACCGCTTCGACCCGGTTTGCGAAAGAATGCCACGTGCTTGGCGTTGCGAAGAAGGCGATCGGCCCGGACACTCATCAGATCCGGGTCACCGGGGCCAAGGCCCACGCCGTATATGGTACCCATTTTCATTCCGCCCGGCTTGCGATGGCGTTGATGGCTGCAACGGTGATGGCGCTGCCACCCAGACGGCCTTTGACAATGCAGGACGGAACGGGTTGCGCCTGCCACAACGCGTCTTTGGATTCCATCGCTCCGACAAATCCGACCGGGCAGCCGATGATCGCAGCAGGGCGCGGGCAATCGGGGTCTTCCAGCATGTTCAGCAAGTGAAACAGCGCGGTGGGCGCGTTTCCGATGGCGACCAGAGCACCTTCCAGATACGGGCGCCAGAGTTCCAGCGCAGCGGCCGAACGGGTGTTGCTCATCTCGGCGGCCAGGGGACGCACGCGTTCGTCATGCAGGGTGCAGATTACCTGATTGTCTGCAGGCAGACGGAAGCGGGTCACACCCTCGCTGACCATGCGCGCGTCACACAGGATCGCCGCGCCGTTTTCCAGCGCCGTGCGTGCGGCCTGCACAAATCCGGGTGAGAAATGTACAAACTCCTCCAGCCCGACCATGCCGGCGGCGTGGATCATCCGAACGGCGACCTGCTCTTCATCGGTATCAAAGCGGGCCAGATCAGCCTCGGACCGGATGGTGGCAAAGCTTTCCTTGTAGATCGCCGCGCCATCGGTTTCGTATGTATAGGGCATCAGGTGAAGTCCATAGTCATGAGTGTTTCCGGGTCGAGCCCGCGTTGGCTGGGCTCATCCCCCGCGCGGCCCTGTTTGACAAGATCAAATCGCCCGTTGTTGCCGACCACAGTGATGTCGGCCGGGCCCATATGGGCGCATCCCTTGGCGCAGCCCGAGACATGCAGGCGACCGGGAATGCGCCGTGCCAATGCCCGGGCGATGTCGCGGGTTTCCACCTGCGCTTGCGGGCAGAACGGCGCGCCGGGGCAGGCGTCGGTTGTCATCATCGGATCGGCTACGTCAGTGACAAAATCCGGGGCGGGTATCGCCGCCCCGCCTTCCAGCAGGATCAGCCGCCACGGTGTGACACGTAAGGCAGAAGCGCCGCTGGCTTCGATCAGTTCACAAAGCTTGCGCGCAGGCAGCGAGCCGAATGCCGCGCCGTATAGAGCACCCAGTTCACAGGGGCCGGGTTGCAGTTTTTCACCGACAGGACCGGGGGCAAATCCCTGCCATTCCTGTGGCAACGCGTGGGTGACCCGCGCCATGCGACGTGTCTCGGCCGTGTAAGTCTCAGAAAACCACAGGGCCAATGCGATCACGTTGTCAATGGCGTTATCCTCGGTTACACACCGCCCGGTTTTGCAGCCGTCGGCGCGCAGGATCAGACCGTCGGCACCCAGTTCCAGACGAATATCTGCAGAATCCGAGGCCAACAGGCGCGTCGGGCCTGTATCTATCGCAAAACCAAACTTAGCGGGCAGAGCAGGCAATTCGGCCAGTCGATCAATCAACTCCAGTGTCAGCCGCGCGGTCAAATCGCCCGCCTGATAGAGCGGAGTGACCAGAATATTGCGGCGTACTTCGATGCCGGGTTCCGCATCAAGCAAGTCCAGCGCCGCAAGCTCCACAAGCAACGGCTGGTGGTCGCGCTCATCCACGCCGCGCAGTTGCAGGTTGGCACGATTGGTCAGGTCGATGGTGCCATTGCCGAACCGTTCAGCCAGTTCGCACAAACCAATAGCCTGCCTGGCATTCAGTCGCGCCAGACGCGGACGGACCCGCACGACCAGCCCGTCGCCTGACATCATCGGACGATGCGCGCCGGGACACCATCCTTGAACGATAGGTGCACTCATCCCAAACCCTCCAAATCGGCCCGGATCGAATTCCGGCGTGTGTTCCAAAGCCCCGCTTCCAGCAGTGCACGGAACCTGTCTTGCATGGCCTGATAGGCCTTCGGGTTGGCCTCTTGCAGAAAGGCATCAACGGCCTCATTGCCCAATGTGGCTTCGTGGTAGAGATCAAACAGATGCGGAGCGACAGTGCCCGACAGATGTGCGAATGAGGCCATGTGATCCAGCGTCGCCGCGATCTCGGCGGCGCCGCGAAACCCATGGCGCTGCATCCCGGCAATCCAGCCGGGGTTGGCAGCGCGGGCATGAACGACGCGGCTGATTTCTTCCGGCAGAGTCCGGGCGCGCGGATTATCGGGGTTGGTGTTGTCCAGATGGTAAAGCTGAGCGGTGCCACCAGTGATGTTTTTGGCGGCGGCAAAACCGGCCTCATGCGTGGCATAATCGTTGGCCAGCAGCAAGTCAGTTTCTGTCAGATCCTGGAGGTGAACAAAACTGTCGGCCTTGGCGACACGATCCGTGATCCCCGCTTTGTCCTGCGCGATGTGTTCACCTTCCAACGCGTACGAACTGGCCTCAAGCCATGCCTCCCCGGCTTGGGCGCGCGCCTCGTCCGTATAGGTCTCGGACAGATGGGTCATGTTCAGGCCGTAACTGCCGGGTGCCGGGCCAAACACCCGCGCAGCCGGGGCGTGACCGGCATAGGGGTTCCAGTCGGTCGCTTCGTCACGCTCTGACAATGCCCGAACCGCCTGACCATAAAGGGCTGACAACGTGGGGAACACATCGCGAAACAAGCCCGAAACCCGCAGGGTGACGTCCAGGCGCGGGCGGCTCAGGTCGGTGATGGGCAGCACTTCGATACCCGAAACCCGCTCGGATCCCTTATCCCAAACCGGCTTTACACCCAGCAGGTGCAGGGCCATGGCGAATTCTTCGCCCGCCGTGCGCATGGTGGCCGATCCCCACAGATCGACAATCAGCCCTTTCGGGTAATCGCCTTCCTCCTGCAAGTGTCGCCGTACCAGTTCCTCGGCCAGTTTCACACCTTGCGCGTAGGCTGCGCGGGTGGGCACAGACCGAGGATCGGTGGTAAACAGGTTTCGCCCGGTCGGCAGCACGTCAGAGCGGCCCCGATAGGGCGAGCCGGACGGGCCAGCCTCGATCCGCTTGCCGGCCAGCGCATTGATCAGGGCCTTGCGTTCGGCATGGGCGGATGGGGCTGGGTCGAAACTGCCGGTCACATCCGGGACACGCCCATAGACGTGCAGCCCGTCGCCAAACTGACTTTCCTTGATATCGCAGACAAAGCGGTCGATGCGGGTGATTGCTTCGGCGGTGCTGGTGGCCTGGTCCAGACCCAGATCGTTCTCCAGCCCAATGGCCTGTGCTTCTTCCCGGATATCTTCCTGCAACCGGTCACGGCGTCTGGGGTCAAGACCGTCCGCGTTTGAAAACTCGTCCAGCAGGGCTTCCAGCCGCACCATCCGATCCGGCGTTCCGCTTTCTTTCATGGGAGGCGGGATGTGGCCCAGAGTCACCGCGCCGATCCGGCGTTTGGCCTGCGCGGCCTCGCCCGGGTCGTTGACGATGAACGGGTAGATCACCGGCAGGTCACGGATCAGCGCCTCGGGCCAGCAGTTTGCCGATAGGGCAACTGATTTGCCGGGCAGCCATTCCAGCGTTCCATGCGCACCGATATGGATCAGCGCATCCGCTCCTAGACCTTTGCGCAGCCACAAATAGAAGGCGACATAACTGTGGCGCGGGGTGCGCAAGAGGTCATGATAGTCGTCATCCCGCAGCTCGGGTGTTCCGCGTTCTGGTTGCAGTGCGACCAGTGCCTTGCCGCGTCGCAAAGCCATGAAGTGAAACGCGCCATGAGCGAAAGTTGGGTCTTGCTCGGGATTGCCCCATACGGTGTGCAGATCGGTGCGCAGGGTCTGGGGTAATTCAGCGAGTGCGCTCAGATAATCCTCAAGCGGCCACGATATCCGGGCGTCCAAGAGTGCGTCGGCAACCGGATCGCCAGCCGCGATGTCGTAGCCTTCACCGCAAAGATCAGACAGCATCGCCTCAGCCGAGGCCAGCGCGTCGAGACCAACCGCATGGGCCATTTGCCAGTCTTTGCCGGGATATGTGGACAGTACCAACGCAGGAACCTGATCTGCCTTGGGTTTGTCATTCAGGGCAAGCCAACCCGATACCCGGTCGATGATCGCCTCGATCCGATCCGGCTCGGCCCGATGCGCAAAACGCGAGTATTCCAAATGCGAATCGCGCTTGCCCGGCTCTTTGAAAGAGACAACGCCTGCCGATATTCGCCCGTCCACTTCGGGCAATACCACATGCATGGCGAGGTCGGCGGGTGACAGGCCGCGTTCGGCCTCGGCCCAGGCCTTGCGTCGCGACGTGGCGAGGGCGACTTGAAACACCGGCACATCCGCTGCGTCCAAAGGCGACGTGCCAGACGCGCCCTTACCTGAGAATGAAGTGGCGTTGATGATGGCCGATGGTCTCAGGGCAACGACCTGTTCCCTGAGCCAGTCGGCAGCGGCCGGGGCCTTGAGCGACGGGGCGAACAAACCCACCGCCTGGAGCCCGCGGGCGCGCAGGCTGCGGATCAGGGCCGCGACCGGAGCTGTGTCTGCTGATGTCAGATAAGCACGGTAGAAGGTTACGAGAATGCGTTTCGCATCGTTCTCGAACGCGGAATCCACCGGGATGACACCCTGTTCCGGGCACCACGCACCGCATTCGGGCAGGGTTTTCGCGCCCATCACCGGGCCGGCATAAAGCCCTGCTGCTAACGCCATCTGGGCCAATGCGGCCTGCGCCGCGACTTCTCCGCCGGTATCACACAGATGTGCCAGCCGCCGCAGGGTCGAGAGGGGCAGGGTCGAATACTCATCCAACCGAGTGTCTTCGCGCCCATCCGCCGGTAGAACGGCCAGCGCGATGCCTTTGGCCTGCGCCAGTGCCAGAACCTGTTGCAGCCCGTAAGACCAATAGGGCACGCCGCCGATCAGACGGATCAGGATGCCCTTTGCGCCTTCAAGTGTCTGTTCAACATAGGTGTCGACGGACAGGGGGTGTTTCAATGCAGCAAGATTGGCCAGCCGCATCGTGGGCATCCGCCCCTCAGGTCCGCCGCCGCGATGCCAGCCCGCCGCGAAAGCGCCCAGGTCACTGTCGGAAAAGGACAGCACAACCAGATCACCCGGGCTTTGGCCCAGATCGGTTGGGGTCTCGGTTTCCTCGAGCCCGTGGCTTTCGCGAAAGACGACGTGCATGACTTACTCGGCAACCTCGGTCACACCCACGAGGATATCACGGATTTCGGCTTCTTTGATGTCGTCATGCTCGGCAATCACGACCAGGCGCGAGCGGCGCTCTTCACCGGGCTCCCATGGGCGGTCGTATTGGTGACGAACTCGCGCGCCGACAGCCTGAACCAGCAGGCGCATCGGTTTGCCAGCGACGGCGGCATAGCCTTTGACGCGCAGGATATTCAGCTCAGTCGCAAGACGTTCGATTCTGGCTACCAGTTCCGCAGGGTCGGTCTGTTCCGGCAACTCGACGATGATGCTTTCGAAATCGTCATGCTCATGATCGTGATGGCCATCGTGATGTGACGGGCGGGCGTCCATGTCATCTTCGGCGGCAGCCTCAAGGCCAAGCACGACACGTACGTCGACGACACCCTCGGCGACCTCGACAACGGGAAGCGGCCGCGGTGCCTCGGCGGCGATGATCTGTTTGGCTTTCGCGACGCCTTCCGGACCTGCCAGATCGGGCTTGGTCAGCAGGATGATATCCGCGCACGAGATTTGATCTTCGAACACCTCGGACAAGGGTGTTTCGTGATCGATCGAGTCATCAGCCAGCCGTTGGGCATCCACCGCTTCAACGTTCGGAGCAAAGCGACCGGCGGCCACCGCCTCGGCATCGGCCAGCGCAATCACGCCATCAACGGTGATTTTCGAACGGATATCAGGCCAATCAAACGCTTTCAGCAGCGGTTTGGGCAGTGCAAGGCCGGATGTTTCGATCAGGATGTGATCCGGGCGCGGTTCCAGCGCCATCAGCGCCTCGATGGTCGGGATGAAATCATCAGCCACGGTGCAGCAAATGCAGCCGTTTGCCAGTTCCATGATGTTTTCCGCAGGGCAATCCGGTATCGCGCAGGATTTTAGAATGTCACCATCAACACCCACATCGCCAAACTCGTTAACAACAATCGCAAGACGCTTTCCCTGCGGGTTCTGCATCAGATGACGCACCAGCGTGGTTTTGCCCGAGCCCAGAAAGCCGGTGATCACGGTGACGGGAAGTTTTTCTAGGTTCGACATGATCTCAGCCTCCAATCGGGGGAATGCGCGAGGCGCAGTTTTTGCGGAAATGTTCAGGACGGTCGCGCCACTTCACCAGACCATCGTCTGTGGCCAGATACTTGGTCACACCATCGATGATGACATCGACGTGATCGATTTCGTTCAGGTTCTCGTAAACAAAGGTCCAGCGATCCGGCCCGCCCCGAAGAACGATGGAACAGCCCTGATCGCAGTTCGAAAGGCATTCGACAGGTTTCAGAATGATGCCATCTGGCAGGGCAGCCTGTTCCAAGGCCTTGTGCAACAATGTGCCGGGACGCTCAGCATCATCCTCGAAGGGCAGACCCCGGCGGCAAGTCGTGCAGACCAGTAATTCTACCGGTGCGGTCTCGGTCATGTCTCTCATCCCCCCAAATCCTCTTCGCGGGGGACGGGGTTTCATGCGGGCACCACGTCTGCACATGGACCCGACACCGGAACACCCCGCCCGGTTTCAACTTCGGGTGTTGGCAGGTCTCCCGGCTTGCGGATGCCAGAGCGGTCGCTCTGTCGGATGTCCCGCCTTCCCGGCACAGGCCAGTGGCATTGGGCATCCTCTCCGGTCACGGTCGCGGGGGCGGCTGCGCTTGGCGGATGAACCGTTGACGCATTCCCTTTTCATCGGCTGTTGCCGACACCAACGTCCGGGACATGCGGCACCGCCGGCCCGCTTGTCAAGCGGTTCGCGCGCAACAAATAAGCCAAGGTGAAAAAAGCGACCTGTAGGCGTCGTTCGGCGGCATGAAGTGCGTGTTCGGTATGTGGTCGCATGACGGGAAAACGACGAACTTGGAGATGCGTCATATGAAAGTGGGATTTATCGGTCTGGGTAACGTTGGCGGCAAGCTTTCGGGATCCCTTTTGCGCAATGGCATTGACCTGACTGTGCATGACCTGAACGCAGATCTGGTGGCCGAATTTGTCGCCAAAGGCGCAAAGGCGGCAGAAGGGCCCGCCCAGCTGATGCGCGATTGCGATGCGGTGATCACCTGTCTGCCGTCTCCGGCAGCATCGGACGCAGTCATGAAGGAGATGTTGCCCGAAGTGGGCCCCGGCAAGATCTGGATGGAGATGTCGACCACAGACGAAGCCGAAGTCAAACGCCTCGGTGCCGAAGTCATTTCACGCGGCGGTGCAGCTGTGGATTGCCCGGTTTCTGGCGGGTGCCACCGTGCCGCGACGGGCAATATCTCGATCTTTGCGGGCTGTGACCGGGAAACGTTTGAACGAATTCTGCCGTTCCTGACGACAATGGGCCGCCGGGTTTTGCACACCGGCGAGCTGGGCTCGGCCTCGGTGCTGAAAGTGATGACCAACTATCTTGCCACTGCCAACCTGATTACCTGCGCCGAAGCACTGGTTACAGCAAAGGCTGCGGGGATGGATCTGAACACGACCTATGAGGCGATCAAAATCTCGTCCGGCACATCCTTCGTGCACGAAACCGAAAGTCAGGTCATCCTGAACGGGTCGCGCGATATTTCCTTCACCATGGATCTGGTGAAGAAGGATATCGGTTTGTTTCAGGAGGTCGCCGACCGCGCCGGGGTGCCGCTGGAAATAAACCCGGTGATGATCAACATCTTTAACGATGGTATCGCACGATATGGCGAACGCGAGCTTTCACCAAATATTATCAAACGGCTGGAAGAGGCAACCGGCCTGGATATCACCGCCCCGGGCTTTCCAGCCGAAATGACGGATGATGAACCGGAAGAGCCGGGATACGAGGTTGTGCCACAAGGGCGCGCCTGAGGGTAAGGCAAACACCAGACTACATCGCGCCCCGTGAACGAGCAGGGGTAGGCAGGTGTTCCGAAAAAACACGCCATATCTGGCCCGCAGTTCGACAGAATCGCGGGCCATGAACGTCTGAAAATACCAAGCGTCACACGGGCATACTGCGGGGCCAAGTCAGCGATTTGGATGTAGTTGGAGGCGAGTACCGGAATCGAACCGGTGTACACGGATTTGCAATCCGCTGCGTCACCACTCCGCCAACTCGCCTTTTCAAGTAAAATCAAATACTTGCCGTGGTGTAATTGGGTTTTTAACAGCTTTCCTCTGGGGCGTCCAGTGGATTGCGCGCGAAATTGCCGGCAAGATCGAAATATGCCGACGTCCACGCCCAAGGAGGTGATCAAGATTCAGGTTGCGGCAACAGGGGCGTTGCTGGAAAGTTCAGGATATGGCACAAGCCCGACATCTTTGGGAATGAGACGAGATATCCAATGACTGACTTCGCAGCCCGGCGCCGCACAATGGTTGATACGCAGATCCGCCCCTCTGACGTCACCAAGTTCCCGATCATTGAGGCGATGTTGAGTGTTCCGCGGGAAAGCTTCGTGCCCGATTCTCAACGCGAGGCGGCCTATGTGGACGGCCTGATTGATCTGGGGGACGGGCGCAGCATGTTGGAGCCGCGGACCCTGGCTAAAATGCTGGACGTGCTGAACATATCCAAGGATGAGATGGTCCTCGATATCGCTCCGGCAATGGGGTATTCCACGGCTGTCACCGCGCGGATGGCTGAGTTGGTTGTGGGTGTTGAAAGCGACAAAACCCTTGCAGCCGAGGCGCAAAACCTCTTGGCCGAAGCTGACGTGCACAACGCCATTATCCACGTCGGCGCGCTGGAACAGGGTGTGGCGGAGCATGGCCCCTATGATGCGATCATGGTGCAGGGCGGTGTCGAGCAGGTACCCGATGCCCTGTTGGATCAACTCAAGGATCACGGTCGGATCGTGTGTCTGTTTGTCAACGGCAACCTGGGTACAGTTCGGATTGGTCGAAAAACCGGGGGCCGCGTCAGTTGGCGTGATGTGTTCAATGCCAATGCGCCGGTTCTGGAAGGTTTTTCGGCAGAGTGTGCATTTTCGCTATAGTCCGCCGATAGATTTTTCTATCACCTTGATTAGTTGAAAAGAAGGCCGCAAACTGCCTGTAGGGCAGTGTAATTTCGTTTGAGAGGATTTTGGTATGCGTGGTTCGGCGACAGGTAAGCTGGTCAGGGCGTTTGCTGTGACCGCAGGACTTGCCATGAGCGTGATGCCAGGGCGTGCAGCGTGGGCAGACAACATAACGGATGCGTTCATCGGCGCGTATAACACCAGTGGTTTGCTTGAGCAGAACCGGGCGTTGCTGCGAGCGGCGGATGAAGATGTGGCCATTGCGCTTTCCGCGTTGCGGCCAATCATCAACTGGACCGTGCAGGTCAGCCAGGATTACACCCGTTCGCGGGTCAATAACGTCGTGACGACAAACGAGCCGTCGCGGTTCTTTTCGGGCCTGACGCTGAGCCAGCTTTTGTATGATGGCGGCGCGTCGGTGCTGGGCAAGCAGTCGGCGCAGGAAACGGTGCTATCGACCCGGCAAACCCTGATCGATATCGAACAACAGGTTCTTATCCGCGCAGCAAATGCCTATCTGGGCGTCCTGTTGCAAGAAGAGACCGTGGCGATCCGCCAGAACAACGTGGATGTGTCGGCAGAGGAACTTAGGGCGTCGAATGACCGCTTCGAAGTGGGCGAAGTAACCCGGACGGACGTCGCATTGTCCGAAGCGCAGCTGGCAAGCTCTCAGGCGGATCTGGCTGTGGCACGCGGTGAATTGAGCATTGCGCAGGCCGAATACGTGAACGCGGTCGGAAAGGCACCGGGGCGAACGGCTGGTCAGCCGAGCCTGCCCAATCTGCCGCGTTCCGAAGCTGAAGCTGTGAACCTGGCGCAACGCAACCACCCGGCCATTCTGTCGGCGCAGCATCAGGTCAGGGCGTTTGATCTGGTCGTGCAGCAGCAACGGGCAAACCTTGGGCCGAATGTCAGCCTGAATGCCGATGCTGGCGTGTCCGAGCGTTATGACAACAATGACTATGTGAACGACGCCACCGTGTCGCTGAACTTCACACAACCCATCTACGCGGGTGGCCGGTTGGCGGCAAATGTCCGCCGCGCAATGGCCAGCCGGGATGCCTCGCGCGCGAATCTTCTGAACGTTCAAAAGAACATCACGCAGGGTGTGACCGACCGTTATGCGGCGTTTCAGGCGGCCAGCGCCAGTCTGAGGGCGTCAACCGAGCGCGTTAACGCCTCGCAGGTGGCGTTTGATGGCATCCGGGAAGAAGCAACTCTGGGCGCGCGAACAACTCTGGATGTATTGAATGCGCAGCAGGATTTGCTGGATGCACAGCTGGCAGAAGTCGCTTCGCGCACCGAACGGTCACGGGCTGCCTATCAGTTGTTGCAGGCGCAGGGCCTTCTGACAGCCGAGCGTCTTGGGCTGGCGGTGCAAATCTATGATCCGACTTTGTATTACAATCTGGTCAAGAATGCGCCGGCACAGGTCAGCAAGCAAAGCAAGGATCTGGATCGCGTTCTCAAAGCATTGCGCCGGGACTGATCGCCAATACTATCTGTTGTGAGGCGCGGATTGTTTGGCTACACTCGATCCAAGGATAGAGCGGTAGAGAACAATGTCTGATAATGTCGTGAAAGCAGGGATCGAAGACGTTCTGTCTTCGGTCAAACGTCTGGTCAGTGAAGACAGTCGTGATAAAACCGTCGCGGATCAAACGACTAAGGCACGCAAGCCGGGGCGGCTGGTGCTTACAGATGCATTGCGGATCAACACACCAGATCAATTGGGGGTGATTCCCGCTAAAGCTGTATCAGAAGCCGAAGTTTCAGATGCTGCGAAGCCGATGTTGCTGCGCACCTGCGACATCGTTCAGACGGGTCAACCCGCGAACGCCGACCGGGACAAGCCAGAAACAGCCGAGACGAAACGCGCCGCGGCGGATGATGCAACAAGCAGCCTGAGTGCAAAGATCGAAGCGCTGGAAGCGGCCATTGCGCAAACAGAAGATCAGTGGGAACCGGACGGTGACAGCCAGGATGCATATTCGGGCACACCGTCGCACGCGCTGCCATGGGATGTCGAAGAAGAATTTGCCGCTGCGATGTCGATTGATACTGCCGGTGGCGAAGAACCAGACGCGGTTCAGCAGGACGAAGACGCACCTTATCAGGCGGAATTCATCCGGTCGTCTCAAGCTGTTGTGTCTGATGCTGATGCCGAAGAACCTGATTCCAACGAAAATGTCAGGACGATCGACATGGATGAAGACGCTCTGCGCACCCTGATCGCAGAGGTTGTCCGCGCCGAGCTGCAAGGAACGATGGGTGAGCGGATTACACGAAATGTGCGCAAGATGGTCAGGCGAGAGATCGCCCGCGCTCTTGCGGCTCAGGATCTGGAGTAACTCTCAGCCACGGTGCGGAGGCTGCGCGAGGCTGAGCAGCAGGTCAAGGTCCATGTGGCGCTCCAGATGATCGGCCAGATCGTCCAGCGCCTGCTCGACGCCGTCCTCATAGGACAGGTCCGAGGTCACGCCTAACGCTGACAAATACCGCGCCCGGAATGCGTCGGACGAAAAGATACCGTGCAGATAGCTTCCCTTGATCCGCCCGTTTGCGCTGGCCGCGCCTTCAGGGCGGCCTTCGACCTCAAGCCATGCATTGGTGCAATCCGGCCCGTTTGTATGGCCCATGTGGATTTCGTATCCGGTGACTGGCTCTCGGTCCGGCAACGCATGGGCCGTACGCAGGACAACTTGCTTTTGTCCTCCCATGACTGTGTCCACATCCAGCAACCCCAACCCGTCGACCTTACCCGGTCGACCGTCTACGCCATCGGGGTCGGAAATGGTCTTGCCCAGCATTTGAAAGCCACCACAGAGACCCAAAACATGCCCGCCGCGCCGGACATGGCCGTACAGGTCGATGTCCCAGCCTTGTGCACGGAAATAGGCCAGATCTCCGATGGTGGATTTGCTGCCCGGTAGCAAAACCAGATCGGCATCGCCCGGCAATGCGCGTCCGGCCGGAATGATCTCGACACTCACACCGGGTTCGGCCGACAATGGATCAAGGTCGTCGAAATTCGCCATCCGTTCAAGCTGTGGCACAACGACCTTGCAGGTGCCGCCTGTGTGAGAGCGGATGTCCATCATATCTTCGGCCGGTAGCTTCCAGGCGTCATGAAACCATGGCACGACCCCCAGACAGGGCCACCCTGTACGAGAGGCAATATCATCGCGCCCTTCGTCAAATAGGGACACATCGCCTTTGAACCGATTGACGGCGAAGCCCCGAATTCGCGCAAGATCACCGTCGTCCAGAACCGCCTGAGTGCCAACGATCTGTGCGATCACACCGCCGCGGTGAATGTCGCCGACAAGTATTACAGGTATGTTCGCAGCGCAGGCAAAGCCCATATTTGCGATGTCACCCTTGCGCAGGTTTGTTTCGGCCGGGCTGCCCGCCCCTTCGATCAGAACCAGATCCGCGTCGTTGCACAGCCGGTCAAAGCTTTCCAGTGCGGCGCTTAGCAGTCTGGATTTATCCTTGCGGTAATCACCGGCTTTCATGGTGCCCGCGCGCTGCCCCTGAACAATGATCTGCGCGCCGGTATCAGTTTCAGGTTTTAGCAATACAGGGTTCATATCCGTATGCGTCGCCCGCCTTGCCGCCCGTGCCTGAAGGGCCTGTGCGCGACCGATTTCCCCACCGTTTTCTGTAACAGCAGCATTGTTCGACATGTTCTGCGGTTTGAAGGGCGCAACCCGAAGACCCCGCCGTGTAAAAGCCCGCGCAAGCCCCGCCACCAGAACGGATTTTCCGACATTGCTGCCGGTGCCTTGAATCATGATAGCGCGAACCATGGATTGTCTCCTACCTGTCAAGGTGCAGATGACCTGATTTGGGCGGGCAGGGGAAGCCCCGAACTCACCCTGACGCCCAGGATCGTGGTGGGATACGCATAGAAAAACGCGCTCTGATGGCAGAGCGCGTTTTTTCTGAGTTGAAACAGCCTTGGATCAGGCAGCTTCAGCCTGCTGAGCGGCATTGCGACGCTCGCTTTCTTCACGCGACAGCGCGACCGAGGTCCGCACGCCACGGCCAACGAACTCCATCAGTCCGCTGACAACCCGCTCGTTCGGGTCGATTCCCGCGCAAGACAGCACTTCGCGCCCATCGCGCGAGCGCGCCCAACGGGCGATTTGTTCCGGGCCATTGCCATACTTCTTGTCATCGGCAATGGCGTCATCGAGTGCGGCCAACACAACGGCCGCGAAAAGTTTGCGAGCACGATTGCCTTGTTCGTTGTTAAAGGCAGTGCCGTCAACGAAATCTCTCATCTCGTCTTCCTTGTTTTTCTTGCTCTTGCAATTTTCGGCGTGACGGTCCTTATGACCGATAAAGTGCGATTCGGATACAGCTAATATGCATAGTTGCGTTGCGTCACTTGCATATCTCGCTGCACGTGCAGCACTAGGTTTGGTTGTCTTGTCAGGTATGTTCCCGCCAGATATAGGAGGCGCAACTGACGCATCAACCGTTTGTGAAGGAATTATGTAATGCCCAAGATAAATGGGAACGAAATTCGCCCCGGCAATGTGCTTGAGCATAACGACGGCCTTTGGGCCGCGGTCAAGGTTGACCATGTGAAGCCCGGCAAGGGTGGCGCTTTCGCGCAGGTCGAACTGCGCAACCTGCGCAATGGTTCGAAACTGAACGAACGGTTCCGCTCGGCTGACAAGGTTGAGCGTGTGCGCCTTGAACAGAAGGATCAGCAGTTCTTGTATGAAACCGATGGCATGCTGGTCTTCATGGATGCCGAAACATACGAACAGATTGAATTGCCAGCGGATTTGCTGGGCGAGCGTCGTCCGTTCCTTCAGGATGGCATGACGATTGTTGTCGAATTCTACGAAAGTGAAGCGCTGAACGCGACGCTGCCGCAGAAAGTAACCTGCAAGATTGTCGAAACCGAGCCGGTCGTAAAAGGTCAGACCGCCGCGAACTCGTTCAAGCCTGCAATTCTGGACAATGGCGTGAAAGTCATGGTGCCGCCGTTCATCGGTCAGGATGAAATGATCATCGTGAACACCGAAACGATGGAATATTCCGAACGCGCGTGACGTTTCGTCGCTTTTAATGTCAGACCGCGCAAGCAGCCGCTGCGCGGTCTTTTTTACGCGCTGCTGCGGTACCGGTAATGCGCGGGGTCCGGGCCGAATAGTTCCAGCATCAGTTCGTATTTGATGCGGTTGGCACTGACTTGTCTGTAAAAGGCGATCAGGAACGCGGTCGGGCCCTGTATCCGGCCAAGCCCGCTGGTCGCGGCCACCACCGTGCCGACGTCGGTCTTACCTTGCAGCACCAGATAACCGCCCAACATCAGAATACCCACGGTTCCGGCGCCGTTGATTACGCTCAGCAGGAATTTGGCCGAAAGCTTCCAAAGAAACATGCGCCGCCTTGTGTCATAGATGTCGTCGAACAGGGCATTGATATCCCGCTCGACGGCATCGATATCCTCGGTGGTCAGCCTATCAGTGGCGCTGCGCAAAAGGCGGACGCGTTCGGCGACAAACGTGTTCACTTTGCGTTGCGACACCAGAACGATAATTATCTGCGGCACAATCATGGAAAACGCGATAAGGCCAAGGCCTGGCTGCGTTGAGGATATGTACCCGATCACGCTGACCAGCGTTCCAACCTGAACCACCGGGTCCGAGAACGCGCCCCCTGCGAACTTGCCCAGCTCCTCAGCCTCGGCTGAGATGGCGGTCGTCATGGTACCTTTGCGCAGATTTTCACCCGTTTCCTTCAGGTCGGTAGCGCGCCACAGCAAGCGTTGCCGGATCAGCCGGATCATGTCTTCGCCCAATGTACCCGCGCGAAAACCCAGAACCCATTTCAGGGCGAGGCTCAGCAGGATGACAATCATCATGCCGATGCCCAGCAGAACCAGCTTTTCGACATGAAGATCGTTGGACGTAAGGTGGTTGACAATATCGCGTTGAAATTCAAGCGGAACCGCGGCAAGCGCAGCAATGGCAATGGATAACAGAATGAGGACAATCTGCCGTCCGGCGCTGGCGCGCCAAATCGCGGAGTAAAGCTGAAACATGCGGGTATCCGTGTTGCCCCTGTGCCGACACATTGGCAGGGCTGGGTAACGGGTTCAAACTTTACGAAACATACGGCGGATAAGGCCGTGCCGATTTGGCAACAAGTTACGCTTGATCCGTCAAGCGAACCACGATGTCTCCGGCCATCATGTCTGCATTCGCACGGTCAAAGCGCAGATACGCGATCCCGTGTCCGCCTGATTGCGTGAACAGGGTGCCGACAGGTTTGCTGTTTGCGGTAATCTCAGTCCCCACCGGAACCGATCCTTCGACAATGACCCGCCGCAAGCCTTTGCGCAATTCGGTCTTGTGCTTCATGCGCGCAGTCACTTCCTGACCGACATAGCAACCCTTTTTGAAGTCCACACCATTCAGCGCCTCAAACCCGGATTCGAGGATATAGCTGTCTGGCGTCAGTTCGACCCCAGCCTTGGGGATGCAGTGTCGAACGCGCAGCGCGTCCCAGTCGGTTCCGTCATCGCCTTCTGGGGCAGTCGAATAGACACGCCAACCCATATCCGGGTGACGGGGGTCGGGCAGGGCGGTGTCCGGTGCTGGACCTGTGCCGCGTTGTAGGTGTAGATTCGTGCCTTCGATCACCACATCCGCGCGGAGTTTGTACATGTTCAGGCGCTTGATCAGGTCATCCGCAAGTGGCTCGGCCACGTCCAGCAACACGCCACCGTTATCGCGTTTCAGAAAGAAATCTGCCAGATACTTGCCCTGTGGAGTAAGCAACGCCGTATAAACAAGCCCATTGCCCAGCCCCCGAACGTCATTGGTGACAAGGTCCTGCAGAAAGTTTTCGGTGTCCGAGCCGGTCAGGCGCAGGATGCGGCGGGTGGGCATGGCTTGGTCCTCGTCATTGCCTTTGGCCTCGTGATATAGGAAGTCCCGCAGTCAAGACCAGAGGTTATCGGACGTGCCCGCACCCGTCACTGTAGTGATTCCAACCTTGAATGCCGCCGGTTCCTTGCCTGCGTGCCTTGAAGCCCTGATGGAAGGGATGCATTCCGGACTGATCCGGGACCTGATCGTCAGCGATGCAGGCTCAACAGACCAGACGTTGAGAATTGCAGAAGATGTTGGCGCGCTTGTTCTGAAAGGTGAGCCGTCGCGCGGCGGTCAATTGCGCCGGGGGTGTGCGCAGGCTGATGGTGAATGGTTGTTAATCCTTCATGCCGATACCGTGCTGCAACAGGGATGGGCCGAGAGCGTAAGCGCCCATCTACCCTCCAACGCACCAGCTGCGTTTCGGTTGGCTTTTCGCGCGCGTGGGTTTGCGCCGACCTGGGTGGCCGGATGGGCCAATTTGCGCAGCAGGCTGTTCGGTTTACCGTACGGAGATCAGGGGTTGCTGGTTCCGCGTGATGTCTATCTGGCGGCTGGTGGGTATCCGGACCAACCCTTGATGGAAGATGTGGCGCTGGTGCGCGCATTGCCACGGATCGCAATACTCGAGTCGCGCGCCTTTACGAGCGCGGAGCGCTATGAACAGGCAGGTTGGACTCGACGGGGCATGCGGAACTTGTGGACACTTCTGCGCTATTTTCTGGGGGTTGATCCACAGGTGTTGGCGCGGGGCTATCGACGTTGAGCGCCCGGCGCAATTCGACCAAAGATTTTCCCAGTCGAAACGGGGCAGCAAAGCTAACAAGACAAAGCGCCACGATTTGCAGAACCAGAATATGGGCATTGGCCTGCAGGTATTCCCATTCGTCCTTCAACTTGCCGACCTGCTGGATCAGATCGTCATAGCTTTGTGCCAGGATCTGATAATCTCCGGCAATCGCGGGTACCTTACGGCGCATGTTGTCGATGGCCACCTGAGTTTTGTCGTCCAGAGACGTGAATACGAGGAACTGGTCGATATTGAAAGCATCAGCTTTTGCCGTCATATCCCGCAGCTCGTCCATTTCATCTTTGCCCTGACTTCCGAACAGGAAGTGCAGGCCCTGCAGGGGGGCCACTTCGTTGGTTACGGCGATGAACAGGGGCAATTCCGAGTTGCTGGCAGTTGATGCCGACAGGAATTCAACCTTGTCGCACAGCACTGCCGTGTCAGGATCGTAAGCAGGGTCGCAGAAACGCAGACGAAACCGTGCGGCATCCCGGTCGAATGCCAATGTTGCGGCGTAGGCTACATCAATCTGGCGATCCAGTCGCGAACTGTCCGACGTATAAAGCCCCGCCAGAACAGCCACCAATGCGCCGATGCCACCCAGCACGACCCAGACCAGATCGGCCAGTTTCCATGCCCTGTGCCCTGCTGGCTTGCGGAACAAAAAGGCGGTGCCGATCGATCCTGACAGAAAAAACAGGATTAGCAGGGGCAATTGGTTGTCTGTCACAAAACTCATGTGCCCGATCTTAGAACGTGATGCGCGTCCTGCAACCGGGATCACGTGCAGTTGTAACTTCTTACCGGGCACAAGGGTGCAGGACGAGACCGGAAACGGCTTGCGGACACGTCCCCAACAGTGGCGGTAATTTGACCACTGGAATCCGGCTTGACAAAAATCCCGGTTTTGGCAGACACCACGCCCAAGTGAAATGGGGCCAAAGACCCTTTTTACGCACGAATTCTGCGGGAAAGGTTCGGGTATGACCCTGTTCGTCATTCTGATTATTCTGTCGGCGGCGCTGCTGCATGCCGTATGGAATGCCATCGTGAAAACGGCGGCGGACCGCACCACCATGCTGGGTCTGGTCGCGTTGGGTCAGGTCTTGCCGGCGGCGGTTATGGTGATGGTGCTGCCGCTGCCGAACACGCAGAGCTTTGTCTATATCCTGCTCTCGACCGTCGTGCATTTCGGCTATTACTTCATGCTGGGCAAGGCCTACCAGCATGGCGATCTGAGTGTGGTTTACCCCATAGCACGCGGGATTGTTCCGGCACTGGTCTCGCTTTGGGCGATGGCGCTGGTGGGCGAAGTTCTGCCCTGGCAAGCCTGGGGTGGGATCGCCTTAATCGCGGTTGGCATTCAGCTGAGCAGCTGGGCGGCGCTGCGTTCGGGTGTCGGGCGCAGCGCGCTGGGATTTGCGCTGGGAACCGGGTTCTGCATTTCGATCTATTCGGTGGTTGATGGGATTGGGGTGCGGCTGTCAGGCAATACGCTCAGCTATTGGGCGTGGGGGGCCTTTCTGCACCTGTTCATTGTAGGGTTTATCGGGGTCAGGAAACGCACCACCCTCAAAGACCTGCCAGTCAGAATATGGATGACGGGCCTTTTGGGTGGGCTGGTTTCGATGACAGCGTATGGTCTGGTGCTTTACGCCAAGAACTTTGCGCCGCTTGGGGCGGTTTCGGCCCTGCGGGAAACCTCGGTCATCTTTGCGGCGCTGATCGGGTTCATTTTCCTGAAAGAAGGCAACTGGATGCGACGCCTGGGCGCCGCGGTCCTCATGGCGATTGGCGTCGCGCTGATCGGCACGGCGGTCTGATCCGGTCCCCGAGCCATGGCAAGACGCGTTATCCGGCTGCGCCTTCTGACTGAAGCGTCCGGAAATACCGGATCGTTGCGTCCAACCCTTCCTTCAGCTGTACTGTAGGTTCCCAGTTCAGCAGGGTCCGCGCCAGCGTGATATCGGGCTGACGTTGTTTCGGATCGTCCTCGGGCAACTCCCTGAAACTGATAGGGGTTTCCGCGCCAACAAGCGCCTGCACCTCGCTGGCCAGCTCGTTCATCGAGAATTCGTTGGGATTGCCCAGATTGACCGGGCCGGTGACCTCCTTGCCGGTGTCCATCAGGCGGATGAACCCTTCGATCAGATCATCCACGTAGCAGAATGACCGGGTCTGCGTGCCGTCGCCAAAGATGGTGATCGCCTCGCCCGTCAGGGCCTGCATGATGAAATTCGACACAACGCGCCCGTCGGCGGGGTGCATTCGGGGGCCGTAAGTGTTGAAGATGCGGGCGACCTTGATCTCAAGCCCCATCTGACGGTGATAGTCGAAGAACAACGTCTCGGCGCAGCGCTTGCCCTCGTCATAGCACGAGCGCGGACCAACCGGGTTTACGTTGCCCCAATAGTCTTCGGTCTGCGGATGGATGGTCGGGTCGCCATAGACCTCAGATGTAGAGGCCTGAAAGATCTTGCATTTCAGCCGCTTCGCCAGACCCAGCATGTTGATCGCGCCATGGACGCTGGTCTTGGTCGTCTGCACCGGGTCGTGCTGGTAATGCACGGGCGAGGCGGGGCAGGCGAGGTTATAGATCTCGTCCACTTCCACGAACAGCGGGAAGGTCACATCGTGGCGCATGAACTCGAACCGCGGGTTGCTGTGCAGATGGTCGATATTGCGCTTGGTGCCGGTGAACAGGTTGTCGACGCACAAAACCTCGTGCCCCTGATCCAGAAGCCGGTCGCACAGATGCGAGCCCAGAAACCCGGCCCCACCGGTTACGAGAACACGTTTTCGACTGTCATAAAGGCGGGCCATTGCAAATCCTTAATCGTTAAATCCAAGCCAGCTTGTCACAGGGAAGCCGGGTCTTGGTTTGATTAGTAAACCGAAGGGATTTGAATTGCAGTAGATTTTGGTTTTTTGAGGGCGCGTGTGGTGTTGGGGTGTCTTCCGCCTAGTCAATGCTTGATGCAAGGCATCAAGCACGCGCCCGACCCGCCCCCGTTTTGCCGAAGGCAAACTTGCGGTTTGACGGCGTGCGCGTTCCGCACCCACCCTCGGGCCAGGCGCGATGGTTGTGGCAAAGTAGGATGGGTGTTTACTCCCATCTTGATGCCGGACTCTGATCGGTGAGAGCACCCATCCTACGCGCGATGCGTAACGGCTCATTTTCTCTTGTTCCTTCGAGGTGAGGAAAACCCCACTTTCAAGAAGTCATTTAATAGGCACGGATATGTCTAAGGATTAGAAAGCGACAAGATCGATAACCAATGCTTGACCAAAGAAAAATGCGAGTCTTGCTTTCAATTGTTGCGCTAGTTGTCGGCTCTGCCTCGGTAAGGGCTGAGATTGGCGCATCGGAAATATGGTCGGAATGTCGACCAACGGCTTCTTGCGTGATCGAATACGATCATCTCTCCACTCAAGACGCCGAACCATTTCTATTTTTAGGTCGCGTTGTGGATAGTAATCATCCTCAGTGGAGGCAGTACCGAAAGGCTATCCGTAAGTTTCCTGATGTGCAAAGCTGTTTAACCAAAGAAGAACAGAAGAAAGAAAACCCAAACTTGCTAAAGCTGGATTGGGAAAGAGTTGGCTACGGACGTAACGCAGAGGTTTGCGTATATCGGATTTCGCGAAGTCTGGTTACGCTCGACAGAGTTCAAAGCTGGATGAGTTATCACGACTTCCGAGTACTGGGATACAGCAGATACAGAAGTGAAAAATTTGTTACTACTAGAACTAACCAGCCTGTCGGGAATGTCTCAGGCTATTGGACTGTAGCACAGTATAGGGAAAGAAATCCTACGCTATTGTGGCGTTTTTTTGAGTTTGACCTGATTTATAGCTACGGAATTGTCTTAGAAATTTCTGAAGAGTTCAAAGTAGTGGGAGCCCATGTCACCACGCCAACAAAATAGACTCACACAGTAGGCCTAAGCTATCGTCCAATACTCGGAGTGTTGAAGGCTTACTGCTTCAAACATCCAACTCCTCCACAAACCGCGCGTTCTCCTGAATGTACTGGAACCGCAGTTCGGGCTTCTTGCCCATCAGACGCTCGACCAGATCGCCGGTTTCGCCGGGTTCATCCTCGTCGATGGTGACCCGGATCAATTTCCGGGATTTGGGGTCCATCGTGGTCTCTTTCAGGTCCTTGGCGTCCATCTCGCCCAGACCCTTAAAGCGGGACACGTCGATCTTGCCCTTGCCGCCCAGACCTTTTTTCAGCCATTCGTCGCGCTCGGCCTCGTCCAGACAATAGACGCGTTTGGCGCCCTGCGTCAGGCGGTACAAAGGCGGGCAGGCCAGGTACAGGTGACCCGCGTCAATCATCGGGCGCATCTGGGTAAAGAAGAACGTCATCAGCAAGGACGCGATATGCGCCCCGTCCACATCCGCGTCGGTCATGATGATGACCTTGTCATAGCGTAGGTCGTCAACGTTGAACTTGGTGCCAAGCCCGACACCCAGCGCTTGGGTCAGGTCGTTGATCTCGGCATTGGTGCCCAGCTTGGAACTGGCCGCACCCAGCACGTTCAGGATCTTGCCGCGCAAGGGCAGCAGGGCCTGCGTTTTGCGGTCGCGACCCATCTTGGCCGAGCCACCCGCAGAATCGCCTTCGACGATGAATAATTCGGTGCCGTCGCGTGTTGAACTGGAACAGTCCACCAGCTTGCCGGGAAGACGAAGTTTCTTAGTGGCGGACTTGCGTTGTGTTTCCTTCTCGGCCCGACGGCGCAGACGTTCTTCGGCCCTCAGGATAAGGAAGTCGAGGATCGCGCCGGCGGATTTCGTATCAGCCGCCAGCCAGTTGTCGAAATGGTCGCGGACCGCGTTTTCGACCAGCCGCTGCGCCTCGACCGTGGCCAGACGGTCCTTGGTCTGGCCCACGAATTCCGGCTCGCGGATAAAGCACGACACCAGCGCGCATCCACCTGTCAGCAGGTCGTCGCGGGTGATCTGCGCGGCTTTCTTATTGTTGATCAACTCGCCATAGGCCTTGATCCCCTTGAGGATCGCAGCCCAGAAACCGGCCACATGGGTGCCGCCTTCGGGGGTGGGAACGGTGTTACAATAGGATTGGATGAACCCGTCACGCGACGGTGTCCAGTTGATCGCCCATTCGACCTTGCCGGGGGTGCCGAATTTCTCGTTGAAATCGACGGTGCCCGCAAAGGGTTGCTCGGCATAGGTAGACGAGCCGTTCATCGTCTCTTTCAGGTAATCCGACAGGCCGCCGGGAAAGTGGAACGAGGCCTCAAGCGGGGTCTCGCCGTCATCGATGGCGGTTTTCCAGCGGATTTCGACGCCCGAGAACAGATAGGCCTTGGAGCGGATGGACTTGAACAGCCGCGCGGGTTTGAACTTGTGATGGCCAAAGATGTCCGGGTCGGCGTGGAAGGTCACCGTTGTGCCGCGCCGGTTCGGGGCCGCGCCAACCTTTTCGACCGGGCCAAGTGGGATACCGCGCGAGAAACGTTGTTCATATAGCTGCTTGTCCCGCGCCACCTGCACGACCATCGAATCAGACAGCGCGTTCACCACCGACGCACCAACCCCGTGCAAGCCACCCGAGGTCTGGTAGGCCTTGCCCGAGAACTTGCCGCCCGCGTGCAGGGTACACAGGATCACCTCCAACGCGGACTTGCCCGGAAATTTTGGATGCGGGTCGATCGGGATACCGCGCCCGTTGTCACGGACGGTCAGGGCGTAGTCGGAATGCAGCTCGACCTCGATCCGGTTGGCAAAGCCTGCCACCGCCTCGTCCATCGAGTTGTCGAGGATCTCGGCCAACATATGGTGCAGCGCACGCTCATCCGTGCCGCCAATATACATGCCGGGGCGTTTGCGAACCGGTTCCAGCCCTTCGAGCACCTCGATCGAGGAGGCGTCATAGGTAGAAGTGGCGCTGGGCGTCAACAGATCTTCGGGCATGGGTGCTGCTCTTGTTTTTGGGTTTCCGCCATTATGGCAGGTGATGTGGTCCGGGGGAAGGGGGACGCGAGGTGTTGTGGATTTTCTGTCAAGCCGCTTGCAATCCGTGCAGATAACCAGTCCTTTGATCCCGGTAAAGCGGAGGTGAATAAATGAGCTGGATCAGAACCGTTCCGTTCGAAGACGCGACTGGAAAGTTGAAGAAACTCTACGAACGCGTGACCGGGCCGAACAATAACGTAGACAACATCATGATGGCACACAGCCTTCGCCCGCATTCGATGGAAGGCCATATGGCCATGTACAAGGCAGTGCTGCATCATTCGGGCAACAAGATACCGAAATGGTTTCTGGAAGTGCTGGGGGTTTGGGTCAGCTCACTGAACCGGTGCGGGTATTGCGTCGAGCATCACTTTGCAGGTCTTCAGCGCTTGCTGGGTGATACGGTGCGTGGCAACGCGATCAGGGCAGCGATTGAGGCGCGCGATCCCTCGGCTGCACCGCTGGATGCGGCGCAAATGGCTGCGATGGATTATGCTCGCAAGCTGACCGAAGCGCCGGGCGATCTGGTCGAGGCGGACGTCGCTGCCCTGCGCGACGCGGGGTGGGATGATGGCGAAATCCTCGAGATCAATCAGGTCTGCTCCTATTTTTCATATGCAAACCGGACGGTTCTGGGGCTTGGGTGCTCAACCGATGGTGATGAGTTGGGGTTGTCGCCGAACAACTCTGACAACCCTGACGACTGGGGGCACCGGTAAGGTGCTAAAGATGTCGTCGGCGCTGCGACAAAGGCTGCCTGGCTTGCCGTTGCGCGCGGGCGCGGCCTGATTACGTCAGGCCAGTCCATTCCAGAATGGCCTGCGCCACGGCCCGCGGGTTTTGATGATGCAACCAATGATCGGTCCCAGGGATCGTGACACGGGTGAGGTGGGTGGCAAACGCCTCCAGCCCCTCAGTGGATTCGGGTAAAAGGGCTTTGTCATCCGGCCCCCAAATCAACAAGTGCGGACACCTGACATGCAACCGGTCGAGCGGCAGGTCAGGCAGGTCTGTCGCGGGGACACCGGGTTTGGCGACAACCAACGGAGAGGCTCTGTACCAGTTCAGCATCGCCTGCAGCCGACCGGGTCGGGCCCATTCAGTGCGGTAGTCGGCCATGCGAGCTTCGGTCAACCAGTCCAGCCCCATACCATGGCGAAAGAACTGTTCCAGCATCGCAAAGTTGTTTTCGGACAGTTTTTGTGCGGCATCGGGTGCTCGCAGCAGATTGATATATTGCGAGGCTGTGGATTGTGCGCCACCTGAGGCCATGGCGCGTTGAAACGGCACCGGATGTACGCCGTTTGCAATGATTAACCGATCAACGAGTTCCGGGCGGAACATGGCAACGCCATAAGCCACCGATGCGCCCCAGTCGTGACCCAGCAGCGCAACGGGCGCGCCGCAGGATTCAATCAGTGCGGCCATGTCTGTGACCAGTTGCGACAGGGTATAGTTCTGCACCCCTTCGGGACACCAGCTTTGGCCATAACCGCGCTGGTCCGGAGCAATACAATAAAAGCGTTCTGCCAGATGAGGCGCAAGATCGGCCCAGGCACCGCTGTATTCGGGGAAACCATGCAG
The DNA here is from genome assembly GCF_056534665.1 of Ruegeria sp. P8. Classification (NCBI taxonomy): domain Bacteria; kingdom Pseudomonadati; phylum Pseudomonadota; class Alphaproteobacteria; order Rhodobacterales; family Roseobacteraceae; genus Ruegeria; species Ruegeria sp. P8. The sequence continues at coordinate 127,401 of NZ_JBQERC010000004.1, read as the reverse complement.
CATCAATAATGGTGGCGCGGCTTTGTCGCCCCATGTCCTGACGTGGAAAGAATGGCCGTTCAGCTTGAAAAAAGACATCTGCATTGGAACAAGGGATCCGCGCTGGAAATCATGGGTTTTTGAGGCATCTATTTGACACCAATCAAAGCGCATTTCCGAGCTTTCTGCTAGCCACCCTTCAGGACAGTAGAAAAGGACAGGATGTATGGACGCCATTGCCACGACCAACGCAGAACCCACCCAGATCAAGACCACGCTCACCAAAGACACCGACCCTTCAGCGCCCAGCCCCGAGAAAATCCGGCAGGCGTTTGAAAGTGGGAAATACCCCTATGGCCGCAAAATGGCCCGGTCGGTGTATGAGACGCAAAAAGCCAATCTGCAGGCCGAGCTTTTGAAGGTTCAGCTGTGGGCGCAGGAAACGGGGCAGCGGTTTGTCTTGTTGTTCGAAGGGCGCGATGCGGCAGGCAAAGGGGGTACGATCAAGCGGTTCATGGAGCACCTGAACCCGCGTCAGGCCCGTGTTGTTGCATTGAACAAACCCACCTGGGAAGAGAAAGGCCAGTGGTACTACCAGCGCTACATTCAGGAGATGCCGACCGTGGGCGAGATGGTGTTCTATGACCGGTCCTGGTACAACCGCGCTGGTGTGGAGCGGGTCATGGGGTTCTGCACGCCCAACGAATATCTTGAGTTCATGCGGCAAACGCCCGAGTTGGAACGGATGCTGGTGCGCTCGGGCATTCAGCTATACAAATACTGGTTCTCAGTTACACAGCAAGAGCAGCAACGCCGTTTCAAAAGCCGCGAAACCGACCCCCTGAAGCAATGGAAACTGTCGCCCATCGACAAGGCGAGCCTCAGCAAGTGGGATGATTATACCGAGGCGAAAGAAGCCATGTTCTTTTACACGGACACGGCTGACGCACCCTGGACGATCATCAAGTCAAATGACAAGAAACGCGCGCGCCTGAACTGTATGCGTCACTTCCTGTCCTCGCTGGATTACCCTGGCAAGGATCACGATATCGTGGGCGAGCCTGACCCGCTGATCGTAGGGCAGGCGCATCACGTTATCCACCGGTCCGAGCATATTCTGGGTACGGCTCTGCACCCCGACGCCCGCTGATTGCAAAGATGCCCGGCCTCAGGAAACGGTCGGGCATAAAAGTCTCAATATGAAATATTGCCGATCCGCTCTTGTCCCGCGCCAATGGCGCGCATATGGCTGGAGCGATGACAAAGGTGATGACATATCCGGCCCATTTTCGGGCTATTGCCGTTCTCGGCCTGCCACTGGTTGGCGGTCATCTGGCGCAGTACGCAATCGGCTTGACCGACACCATCATGCTGGGTTGGTACGGGGTCGAGGCGTTGGCGGCCGTTACTTTGGCCAACAGTTATTATTTCGTGTTGTTTTTGTTTGGTGCGGGATTTGGATGGGCCGTCATGCCCATGGTTGCCACAGCGGCGGCGGAAGGGGATGAAACCAGCATTCGCCGCTCGACCCGGATGGGGCTATGGTTGTCGTTGCTGTATGCCGTGGTTGTCATGCCCTTGCTGTGGTGGTCCTATCCGATCCTGATCGCCATGAAGCAGGAACCGCAAATTGCTGAAACCGCAGCCGAATATCTGCGAGTTGCCGGTTGGGGATTGTTTCCGGCCCTCATTGTGATGGTGTTGAAAAGCTATCTGGCGGCATTAGAGCGAACGCAGATTGTTTTGTGGATCACAATTGCGGCGGCGGCTGTGAACGGGCTGACCAATTATGCGCTGATCTTCGGCAACTGGGGTGTCCCCGAACTGGGCGTGACAGGGGCGGCAATCGCCTCGATCACGACACAAGTTGTTTCGCTGATCGCGGTTGTTATCTATGTGATCCGGACGTTGCCAGAGCATAGCCTATTCCAACGGTTCTGGCGACCGGATTGGGAAATGTTTGCCAGCGTATGGAAGTTGGGAGTACCCATCGGCTTGACCACATTGGCCGAAGTTTCACTGTTCGCGACTTCTGCGGTGATGATGGGCTGGCTGGGTCAGGTCCCGCTGGCTGCGCATGGGATCGCCCTGAATCTGGCGTCAGCCACTTTCATGGTTCACCTGGGGTTATCAAATGCGGCGACCATCCGGGCTGGCAATGCGCTGGGTCGTCGGGACAGGGCGCATCTGGAAAAGGGCGCAATTTCCGTGACTGGTATGTCGCTGGTCATGTCGGTGGCAACCATCATTCTGTTCCTGACCTGCGCCGAGCCTTTGATTTCCCTGTTCATGGAAACAGATGACCCGCAGCGGGGCCAAATCCTGACTATCGGAACCGGATTGCTTGCCATGGCGGCGTTGTTTCAGCTGGTCGACGGCGCGCAGGTGATTGCGCTGGGCCTGCTGCGCGGGTTGCAGGATGCCAAGATCCCAATGGTCATGGCGGCGCTCAGCTATTGGGTCGTAGGGATTCCCGCGTCGTATTATTTCGGCTTTGTCCGTCATATGGACGGCATCGGCGTCTGGCTGGGCCTGGTGCTTGGTCTCGCCTTCGCAGCCGTGCTTCTCATGACCCGATTCTGGATGTATTCGGTACAGCAGATACAGGCATCGGCCGAGCCCGCCTAGTCTTTGTCCAGCCGATCTGCCTTTTTTCGCACCAGTACCGTACGCAGGTCGTGCATGGCCATCAATAACCTGTCTGTCACATCCTCCAGCTGCGTGTCGCTTGCCTTGGACTGTGCCCATTGCGTGGTCAGATTCAGATAGTCGACCGCGCGATGGATATCGTCAATGTCGCGCTGGGCCAGCAGGGCCCGGCGCTCTTCCATCCATTGGGCAATCTCGGCCTGATCCCGGTCTGACAACGTCCGCTGCCCGTGCGGCTTGACCTCGCCATTGCGGATATTGATGACGGCAATCTGGTCCATCTCGATCCGGCGCTGACGGTTTTCCGTATCGATCCGAAACACCGCAGCACCGTTTTCACGTATGCGAAAGTAATACTCAGGCAGTTCGGCGGACATGGTCACCTCAGAGAAGCACAAAAACGCTGGATGCGGCTGCAAGCTTCGGTCAGTGCCGCGTCGGACGTAGCATAGCTGACGCGGAAATTCGGCGACAGGCCAAAGGCGGCGCCAAATACAACGGCCACGTCGGCCTCTTCCAGAAGTGCGGTTGCAAAGGCTTCGTCGTCTACCAGAACGGTCCCAGCGGGCGTCGTCTTCCCGATCAATCCGGCGATTGACGGATAGACATAAAAGGCCCCTTCGGGTGTGGGGCAGGTGACGCCATCAATCTCGTTCAGCATCCGAACCACCAGATCGCGCCGGCGCCTGAATGTCTCGTTATTCGGGGCCAGAAAATCCTGAGTTCCGTTCAGGGCCTCGACGGCAGCCCACTGACTGACCGAGCAGGGGTTCGAGGTGGATTGCGACTGGATCTTGCGCATGGCCGCGATGATTTCAACCGGACCGGCAGCATAACCGATGCGCCAACCGGTCATGGCATAGGCTTTTGAAACCCCGTTGCAGGTGAGCGTCCGGTCAAATAGACCGGGTTCAACCTCGGCCGGGGTGCAGAACTCAAACCCGTCATAGGCCAGATGTTCGTACATGTCGTCCGACATGATCCAGACATGCGGGTGACGCATCAGAACATCGGTCAGCGCCTTCAGTTCATCCCAACTGTACCCTGCGCCCGTCGGGTTCGAGGGTGAGTTAAAGATGAACCACTTTGTCTTGGGCGTGATGGCGGCTTCCAGTTGTTCTGCGGTCAGCTTGAAACTGTTTCCCAGCGTTGTTTCGACCACAACAGGGGTGCCCCCGGCCAAAAGCACCATATCGGGGTAGCTGACCCAGTACGGTGCAGGGATGATCACCTCGTCGCCTTCATTCATCGTCGCCATCAGAGCATTGTACAGCGTTTGCTTGCCACCGGTCCCGACCGAGATCTGGGCCGGCGAATAGTCCAGCCCGTGGTCACGTTTCATCTTGGCACATGCCGCTTGTTTCAGCTCGGGAATGCCGTCCGGCGCGGTGTATTTGGTTTTGCCTGCTGCGATGGCCGCAACAGCGGCGTCTTTGATGTTCTGGGGTGTGTCAAAATCCGGCTCACCAGCGCTTAGGCCGATGACATCACGTCCGGCGGCCTTCAGCTCGGCTGCCTTGGCTGTCATTGCGATGGTGGGTGAAGGTTTGACGCGTGACAGTGTCGCAGACAGAAAACTCATGCTCGGCCTCGGTTTGTATGTTCAGCCCGACTGTCATAGGGTGCGTCCGAGTGACGATCAAGCAGTATAGACAATGTGAGATGGAGACCCGAATGAATGATGAAAACGACTGGTACGGTCCGGATTCTGCGACATTCGGAGACCGTCTGGCAGGCGCACGCGAAGCCGCGGGAATGACGCAGGCGCAACTGGCGCGGCGTCTTGGGGTCAAAAAGGCGACAATTTCAGATTGGGAAAACGATCTGTCCGAACCCCGGGCCAACAGGCTGTCGATGATGGCGGGCATGGTCAATGTCTCAATCATGTGGTTGTTGACCGGCGAGGGCGACGGCATGGATGCGCCTGTGGATGAAGGCGAAGGCGGTATGGAACTGTCCTCGGCCGTGGCCGAACTGCGCGCCATCCGTGCGGAAATGCGCGCCTGTTCTGAACGCGCAGCGCGTCTGGAAAAGAAAATGCGTCAGATGCTGGAGCAGAAGAATTGAGCGAACCCCGGGATGTGCGTATCAAGCGCATGCAAATGCGGTCGATGCGACGCGGCATCAAAGAGATGGACATTATCCTGTCCGCCTATGCGGGGGGCAATCTGGCCGACATGGATGCCGCCGGGCTGGATGTATATGACGCGCTGTTGCATGAAAATGACCAGGACCTTTATCAATGGGTTACAGGGCAGGTGCAGCCTCCGGCGCGATTTGCCAGCCTGATTGCAGACATAGCTCAAACCTTTCAGAAATAAGGCAAAGTTCCGCTTAACCGATTTTTCGGATTTTCGGTTCATCGTGTGTCAAACAGCGCGACTGAATCGGAGGGTCGGATGAGTATGGAAATGCAGGTCTCCACGCCAGAGACCAAGGGTTTCATAACCAGCTATCTTGAGGCGCTGGCCCTGGTGGAGCGACTGCACCGGTTGTTGCTTGATGTCATCAAGGACGAGTTTGAGCGCGTCGGCGTATTGGAAATCAATGCGGTTCAGGCGTTGTTGCTGTTCAATATCGGTGATCACGAAGTCACGGCAGGCGAACTGAAAAGCCGTGGGTACTATCAGGGCAGCAATGTCAGCTATAACCTCAAGAAACTGGTTGAGATGGGCTATATGCACCACCAAAGATGCGAGATTGATCGCCGTTCAGTTCGCGTGCGCCTGACGCCGCAAGGCAGGGAAATCCGCAATATCGTGTCCAAGCTGTTTGCACGTCACGCCGAAGGCCTGCAAGGCAGGGGGGTGCTTGGGCTTGAAGGCATCGAAGATATCACCAGTTCGCTGCGTCGCGTTGAACGGTACTGGACGGATCAGATACGGTATATCTATTGATCAGTGGCGGGCGTCAGACAGGACAAGACTGTCCAGCTCACGAAGAAGTTTGCGGGTCATGGCCTCTTCATACGCCTCAAAGCCCAGCGCCACTTCTACGAACGCGTTTGGCCCCAAAATGACCCAGGCTGAATAATAAGCTGAAAGTTCACCCACCTGAACATATCTCCGATCACCTTCCTTCGGATCGTCAGCGCCGATCACCAGCCCGTTAATCGTGATCCCGCCATGTCGTAAACTGGCTTTCACATCTCGTGGATGCGGTCCAAGGTTATGTTTACCATCCCCGGACAGATCCAGCGTACGGCGCCAGCATCCCCTTTGCTGATCAAGCAGGGAAGAGCCAAATAACATGGCCGACCCTACCGCCGTTCCCTGCGGTGCTGTGCTACGCGAGTTTCGAATCAAACGATCACTGATTGCGATCAGGTCGGCGGGGGACCGTACTTCTGTCCACTCCAGCAGCATCCGTTCATGTCCCCGCTCGCTCCATTCGTAGATCGCCAGACGCAAGGAGGTTGCGCCGTCCGACAACATCAGCTGGCTGACTTCGGGGCGGCTCAGGGCCGACGCCAGCCCGTCCAGTTGCAGCCTGTACTCCCGGCTGTCGACCGAACCCGACACATCCAGCCCTAGCGCAAGGGCCTGGCGGCACTCGCCAAGGGCAGGTCCTGAAATCAGGCAAGCCAGAAAGACGATCACGCGACGTATCATGGGCCTTCAATCCGCAATGCTCCGATTTGCAGACCGCTCAGTTCTCGTTTCAGTTTCTTTCGCATGGCGCGCTCGAAATCTTCAAACCCGGTGGCAATTTCCAAAAAGGCGCCGGGCCCGTGCAGGACGGTATTTTCGAAGAAAGGGATCAAGAACAGCTCTCCCTCGAAATCCGCCGCGTTGATCACAAGCCCATTCACGACAGTGTTTTGAAAGGGAAAATGCCGATAGGCGATCTGAGGCCCATAGCCGTCGTTGTTCGTGCCGTCACCGGACAGGTCAATGGTTTGATACAGGCATTGCGGCGCTTGCCCCATAAGACTTGCACCATATGCCAAGGCATAGCCCATAGCTGTTGCTGATCCGCTGTCAGATCTGACGGATTGACTGATTTGGCTGGATGCGAACAGCAGATCACCAACGTCATCGATCATTGTCCAGTTCAGGACGACATTTTGGGTTGAGCGGCCACTCCACTCATATACCGCCAGGGCAACGGGCATCGGTGAAGAAAAGAAGGCCTCTTGCACTTCGGGTGCAATCAAGGCGGCGGCTAACCCCTGCCGTTGCAACACATCTTCAGCCTCATCGACTGAAACGGAAATATCCATCGCCAAGGCCAGCGCCAAGCGGCATTGCTCGGCCTTAACAGGGCTGGCCTGAACGACCAGCCCAAACGCTATCAGCCAACGGATCACCAGTGACCACTGCTCTCCATGCTGGCCCAGGGTTCGGCTGGTTCCAGTGCTTCTCCATTCTGCAAAAGCTCAACCGAGATGTTGTCGGGCGATCGAACGAAAGCCATGCGACCATCCCTTGGCGGGCGATTGATCGTAACGCCGTTGTTCTGAAGATGTTGGCAAACCTCGTAGATATTGTCGACACCGTAGGCCAGATGGCCGAAGTGACGGCTGTCGGCTGGCAACGCGTCATCGCCGTCCCAGTTGTAGGTCAACTCGATCGACGCGTCTTCTTGTCCCGGAGGGGCCATGAAGATCAGAGAAAATCGCCCGGCTTCACTGTCAAACCGGCGTGTTTCTTTCAGACCCAGAAGCTCGTAAAACGCCATGGATTTTTCCAGATCCTTCACGCGGACCATGGTGTGAAGATATTTCAGCGCCATTTCGGCCATCCTTTTTCGACTCACATTGCCAAGAGCTTAGCGCTCAGCCTCGATGTGTCGATAGAGCCCTCGGCAGCAATTTGTTTTTTGCGCCCGCTGCGGCATATATCGCGGTTCCTGTGTCGAAATTGGCGATATATAGTAGGGGGCGACTCATTGCCAGAAAGGAAGATTCGATGCCGCTGTCCCCTGACCAACAGGCCGAGATCGACGCGCAACGCGCGCAATCGCATCCCACGCGTCGAGTTGTCTCGGCGGGAATGGAAGACCACCTGTACACAGCGCATCAGGTTCTGGATCATGGCTTTGTCCGCGTGATCGACTATATGGGGGACGATGCCGCCATCTGTCAGGCTGCGCGCGTTTCATACGGCACAGGCACCAAATCTGTTCAGAATGACGAGGGGTTGATCCGGTATCTGATGCGGCACTGGCATTCCACGCCATTCGAAATGTGCGAAGTCAAATTGCATGTGAAATTGCCTGTGTTCGTGGCGCGGCAGTGGATCCGGCACCGGACCGCCAATGTGAATGAATACTCGGCACGGTACTCAATTCTGGATCGGGAGTTTTATATCCCAGCCCCAGAACATGTGGCGGCACAGTCCGAAGTGAACAATCAGGGCCGTGGGGCAACGTTGGAAGGCGAAGAGGCCGCGCGCGTATTGGAAACCCTCAAGGCCGACAGCACGCGGTGCTATGACAATTACGAGTCCATGATCAGCCAGGACGGGCAACAGGGGCTAGCACGTGAACTGGCCCGCATGAACCTACCCGCAAACGTTTATACGCAATGGTATTGGAAGGTGGATCTGCATAATCTGTTCCACTTCCTGCGCCTGCGGGCCGATCCGCATGCTCAGTATGAAATCCGCGTTTATGCCGAGGCGATGTGCAAGATCGTCGCTGATTGGGTGCCGTTTGCGTATAAGGCGTTCGAGGATTACCGGCTGGGTGCGGTGAACCTGTCTGCCCAGATGGTCGAAAGCCTGCAACGCATGCTGGCAGGAGAGGCGGTCACGCAAGAAAACTCGGGGATGACAGCGCGCGAATGGCGTGAGTTCGAGGCGATCATTCGCAAATAGAGCTAACGAGTTGCATAGCTTTTGTCTATACGTGTCGTCATGGAATTGTTACACTTGTTCCATGGCCCGCGTTTTGCATCTTGCTCTGTTATGCCTGTTTCTTGGTCTCGCCTTGCCTGCGCAGGCCAAGTCCCCCATAGCTGAGGTTTTGTGCGAACAGACGCCCCGGTTGCATCAGAAACTGGAAAGGCAGTTCGGTGCGCGGCGCGTGGCATCGGGTGTTCGCGGGCCGGAACAGATTATGGAAGTCTGGGCAAGTCAGCACGGGGACTGGACCATGGTTGTCACCTACGCGACAGGCACATCCTGCATCGTTGCCATGGGCGAAAACTGGAATACCCACGCCGACGCCAAGCCCGCGCGAGGGTAATGGAACGAAACCGGTGGGGGATGGATAACGGCCGGAAATTGGCCGTCATCCTTAATGATCAACCGCGTGTTTAGCGGGATGTCGTTACAGTGGTTTCAAATCAGCTGCCATTTGGCGGCCGTCGCGTCCGTCCTGCAACTCGTACGAAACTTTTTGGTTGTCTGCGAGTCCGGTGAGGCCGGACCGTTCTACGGCCGAGATATGTACAAACACATCTTTGCCCCCTTCGTCAGGGGCAATAAATCCATAGCCTTTAGTGGTATTGAACCATTTCACGGTGCCGGTTGGCATGTCCCGTGTCTCCTTCTACTTACGCATTGTCCCACAAATTGGTGGGGGCTGTGGTCAGCGTCACCACGAAAAAGTTGTTTTGGCACTGGCTGAACAGTCCAATTCGTGTGTTTCGCCTTTTTCAACATTGCACGGTGAAGTAAAAAATCAAGAATAACCGCAAGAAGCGGGCAAGATTGCTTAAAATCAAAGCATGGGCAGGAGCGTCAAAGACATGCAGCTTTATGGATTGAAAAACTGTGACACCTGTCGCAAGGCATTGAAATCGCTGCCAGACGTCAAATTTTCTGATGTACGCAGCGACGGTGTGCCGGGTTCGGTGCTGTCACGGGCCTTTGCCGAGTTCGGCAATGACTTGCTTAATACCAGATCGACGACATGGCGCGGATTGGACGAAACCCAGCGTGCCAAGCCCCCTTTGGAGCTTTTGAAAGAGCACCCGACCCTGATGAAACGCCCATTGATCGAAGTCGATGGCAGGCTGTTGTTGGGTTGGACAGCTGAAACCCGTGCTCAGCTTGGCATTTCCTGAACGGGTGCTTATCTGCGTGAAAGCTACAATGAGGATTTTCAATGCGTAATGCCGCAATGTTGTTGGGTGTAATCGCCGGGTTGATCGGAGTGATCGTCGGGTTCTTCGGCTATGCGAAGGTGGTCGTGGTTGACCATGTCGGTGAAATTGACGGAGTTCTAAGCCAGGTCGACAATCCCGATATGGTACAAGCCATTTCGATTATCGCGCCCTTGCTTGCAATCGCGGGCGGGGCCATGGCGCCAGCGCGCGCGTTGATTGCCGGGGTCTTGTTGCTGGTATCAGCGGCTGCGATGTACTACGCCTTTGGTTTTGGTGTTTTCACCATGTTCCCGATCACATTTGCCGGGATCGCCGGGATACTTGGGCTGGCCGCGGGAAAACCGGACCAGCCCAAGGCACATTTCTAAGTTACTTAAGGCGAAGGATCCGGTCGAGCGAGATCGGCCCTGCGCCGTTGATGACGATCACCAGCATCAGGAAAGTCCACATCGTGCGCTGATCCATCAGGGACGGCGCCGCGTCGAACAGGCTGCCCAGGTTCACGCCATGGCCGGTGACGTCGACAAGTGTCTGTACCCAGATAAAACCGATCATGCCCAAAGCCGCCAGACGCGAGAATAGTCCAACCAGAAGAAGGGTCGGAAGAACAAATTCGGCAATTGTTCCCATGAAGATGACGATGCGTTGGAAGAACGTAATTTGGGAGACGTCATAAAGAACAGCCTCGGCCGCTTTAGGGAATATCTGTCCAAAGGCACCTGCCGAAGGCGAAAAGATCGATCCGTCGATCTTCAGCATGGCTGAGTTCCAGTAATAAACCAGAAGAACCGCAACAAAGACCAGTCGTGCCAGCGTAGGGGTCAACCAGCCAGACGCAAGGTCCAGTTTTCCCATGGTGTTATTGTAGGTTGAGATCAAAGCAGTCATGTCTCCAGCCTTTCGATAGTCACAGAGGTTATTGCACCGCCCTGCAACAGCAGTGCCAGAGTGGTTCCAAGATCAAATTCAGGCAGTTCGGCAGTCGTTTTTTCAAATGCTTCACCGATTGTGTCGCCGCTCAGCATATGGGCGATCCAATCTGCACCACCTGCCGGAAGCAGATTGGGTGTGGGATCAAATTCGGCGCGGGTGATCAACACATCCTCGGCCCGTGCATCCGGTTTCGGAGCATTGGTTTCCATGTTGAAGCGCCAGATTGCGTGAATGGGCCAATCCGAGCGGATCAACTGCATGGCCGGTGCAAACTGCAACCGGGCCTGCATGACCTGTTCGGGCTCGACGGCTAGAACATCTGCCGGTGCAGGTTCGCTGTCGGCGGCGTGGTAGGACTTGCGCAAGGCAATCTCCAACCGGGCCACGTCCGGCAGGTATCCAAGGTGGGAAAGTTGAGGCATTCCGGCCAGAAAATCAGGAAACGCCTCGCCATAAAACATCATCAGCGGAGAGGAGGGCGGATGTTGACGCAGGAAAATCCCAGCCAGCCCATCCATGTTCTGCGCCCCTAGCAATTTGGCAATCACGGGAAACGCCTGATGCATCGCCTCGGTCAGCGACACCGCAACATTGTTGCGGTACACGCTGAACCTGCGACCGGCAGGGCGCGCGCCGCCATCCAGTAATCCACCGGGAACGGGCGCTGACGCATCCATCATGGCCGCGCGGAATTCAGATTGCGAAACGCTCATACCGGTATCCGGTCCAGTGCGGATTGCGCGCGAACGGCCTCATCCCGCAGAACGGGCCATTCCGGCACATCCGTGTCCCATTCGATCAGAACGGGTTTTGGCCCCGAACGCTCCAGCACATAATCCAGCAGAGTCCACACCGGGTCGACCACTTCTCGTCCGTGACTGTCGATTAGCAGCGGATGACCGTGATCGTCTTCATCCTCATCATGGCCGCCAAGGTGAATTTCCGACACTTTTTCAAGCGGATAAGCGTCAATATAACCTTGCGGCGAGAAATCCAGATTGGTGGCTGAGACAAAGACATTGTTTACGTCAAGCAACAGGCCGCATCCGGTGCGCTTGGCAATCTCCCTCAGGAAATCAGGTTCGGACCAGGTGCTTTCCTCGAAGGCCAGATAGCTGGACGGATTTTCCAGCAGCATCTGCTGCCCGACAGTGTGCTGGACCTGATCGATATGTTCACAAACCCGCGCTAGAGTTTCGTCTGTATAGGGCAGGGGCAGCAGGTCGTTGTAGAAATGGCTGTCATGGGTGGACCAAGCCAAATGTTCGGAAAAGCTTGCGGGGTTCAGCCAGCCGACCAAGTGTTTCAGCCGGGCCAGATGATCGGGGTCCAGCGCGCCTTCACCGCCAATGGACAGGCCAACGCCATGGACCGAGATTGGGAAATGTTCGGAAAGGTGCCGCAGCTGCGCCAAGGGCCGCCCGCCGTCGCCCATATAGTTCTCGGCATGGATTTCCAGCCATGCAACGGGCTGTGCGTGTTCAAGTATCTGAGCAAAATGCTGCGGCTTGTAGCCAACGCCCGGTGCTGCGGGCAGGCGGTTTGACCGGTGGGTGTCATCCAACATGGGCCAGTTCCTTGATCACGAAAGGGAAAGGGCGGGCGATGGTGCCCGCCCCTTGAAATCGTCAGGCCGATCTTATGCCGGCAGGTCGCGTTCCAGCGCTTCCAACGAACCTTTGCGCGGCGTGCCGTTTGCTTCCGCAGGCAGTTCAATGTCGGCGCAAGTGCCTGCGTCAACCAGGGTCCATGCGTTGCCCTGATAATCAACGGTCGAGGTGCCTGCGCAGGTGGTGCCGGGGCCTGCGGCACAGTCGTTCTGACCGGCCAGCGATACGCCATAGCACTTTTCTTTTGCCTGTGCGCTGGCTGTGGTTGCGGCACCCGATACGGCGGCTGCAACTGCGGTTGCGATAACCAGGGATTTAGCTGTTTTCGACATCTCGGTAATCCTCTTGATGACTGGGTATGTCTGCTTGTGACAATGACAAAGGTAGTGGCTTGGTGGGCAGAGTTGAATTCACGAGCCCGTGTCTCACAAGCGCGTCATGGGGCGGCCTGCCCCCTTGCAGCGTAATACACTGTTTTTGATGAAGAAAGGGTGAAATGTTACAATCCGACCCCATATGAGGGGTCGGATTTTTTTGGATATGGCGCTGTTTGTTACAGCAGATCTGGCGGGGTGGCGGCGCGTGCCAGCTCATTTGTTACAGCATCAAGCGGTTGTACCTGGGTCTGTTTTTCACCCAGTCGCCGCACGCTTACGGTACGTTCGTCAACTTCGCGGTGACCGACGGCCAGAATGACAGGTACTTTGCCGACCGAATGCTCACGGACTTTGTAGTTGATCTTTTCATTGCGGATGTCCGCCTCGGCCCGCACACCCGCAGAACGCAGGGTTTCGACCACTTCGGCGACATAGTCGTCCGCGTCAGATGTGATGGACGCGACGACGACCTGACGCGGGGCCAGCCAGAACGGCAATTTGCCTGCGTGTTCCTCGATCAGGATACCGATAAAGCGTTCGAAGGATCCCAGCGTGGCGCGATGCAACATGACGGGACGGTGCTTGGCCCCGTCTGCGCCGATATAGGTGGCGTCCAGCCGTTCGGGTAGAACGAAATCGACCTGGAAGGTGCCGCATTGCCAGTCACGCCCGATGGCGTCCGTTAGCACGAATTCCAGTTTCGGCCCGTAGAATGCACCTTCGCCCGGGTTCAGTTCCGGTTCGATCCCGGCGGCACGGGTGGCGGACAAAAGCGCCGCCTCGGCCTTGTCCCAGACCTCGTCCGATCCGGCGCGGGTTTCGGGGCGGTCAGAGAACTTCACCGAAAAATCCTCGAATCCCAGATCCTTGTAGATCACGCTGAGGAAACGGATGAACTCGGCGGTCTCCGCCTCGATCTGTTCTTCGGTTGAAAAGATATGGGCGTCGTCCTGCGTGAACCCACGCACCCGCATGATGCCATGCAATGCGCCAGAGGGTTCGTACCGGTTGCACGATCCGAACTCGGCCATACGTAGAGGCAGGTCGCGATAGGATTTCAGACCTTGCTTGAAAATCTCGACATGGCAGGGGCAGTTCATTGGTTTGAGCGCGTTGACGGCCTTTTCGCGGGCATGTTCCTCGTCGACTTCGACGATGAACATGTTTTCCTGATACTTGTCCCAGTGGCCTGAACGTTCCCACAGCTTGCGGTCAACGACCTGCGGCGTGTTCACCTCGACATACCCACCCCTGCGCTGCTGACGGCGCATGTAGTCCTGCAACTGGGTGTAGATGGTCCAGCCATTGGGGTGCCAGAAAATCTGACCGGGGGCTTCTTCCTGCATGTGAAACAGGTCCATCTCGCGACCCAGTTTGCGGTGGTCGCGCTTTGCGGCCTCTTCCAGCATATGCAGGTGGTCTTTCAGTTTCTCTTTGCCTGTAAAGGCCACGCCATAGATGCGCTGCAGCATCGCGCGGTTGCTGTCGCCGCGCCAATAGGCACCGGCGATGGACATCAGCTTGAACGCATCACCGGGAACCTGACCGGTATGTTGCAGATGAGGACCGCGGCACAAATCCTGCCAGTGGCCGTGCCAGTACATGCGCAACGGCTCTTCCCCGGGAATGGCTTCGATCAGCTCAACCTTATAGGGCTCGTTATTGGCCTTGTAGAACTCGATGGCCCGCTCGCGATCCCAAACCTCGGTGGTGACAGGGTCGCGCTTGTTGATGATCTCTTTCATCTTTTTCTCGATGAGGCCAAGATCTTCGGGCGTGAACGGTTCTTCCCGGTCGAAGTCATAATACCAGCCGTTTTCGATAACGGGGCCGATGGTAACCTTGGTCGCAGGCCAGATCTCCTGCACGGCGCGGGCCATGATGTGGGCCAGATCGTGGCGGATCAGCTCATTGGCCTGTGCGTCATCCTTCATGGTGTGGATGGCAATCTGTGCATCGGCTTCGATCGGCCATTGCAGATCCCAGTGCCTGCCGTCAACGGTGGCCGAGATGGCCTTTTTGGCCAGCGAACTTGAAATATCGGCAGCCACCTGCGCAGGCGTAACCCCTGCGTCATAGGAACGTGCGTTGCCATCTGGGAAAGTGAGAGAGACGGATTTTGAATCCAGGGCCATGTCGGCTCTCCTCGTCGGTTTGGCGCCCACTGAACGCCCGGTTGCGGGTTATTTGCGTCTGGCTGATGTGGCAGGTGGATATGCCTGTGTCAAGTGTAGGGGCGAGGGGCCAGCCCCTCGCGCTCCCCGGAGTATTTGAAAAAAGATGAAGTGGGCGGAATTGCACTCGGGGGTGGGGCGTGCATGATGCAGTAAACGGAAAGAAGGTTTCATGGCAGCGACGAATTTTCTGGAGACGCCGCAGGGGCGGCGACTGGCTTATCACAAGACCGAAGGGGCAGGGCCGACCATCGTTTTTCTGGGTGGGCTCATGTCGGATATGGAAGGCACAAAGGCAGTCCATCTGGAAGCTTGGGCGCAGGCGCGGGGGCGGGCCTTTTTGCGGTTTGATTATTCCGGTCACGGCGAAAGCTCTAGTGCTTTCACGGATGGCTGCATTGGGGATTGGCATGAGGACACTGTTGCTGCGGTCGATGCCTTGACCAAGGGGCCGCTGATCGTTGTCGGCTCGTCCATGGGAGGGTGGCAGGCGCTTTTGCTGGCCAAGGCCCTGCCGGACCGGATTGCAGGTATGGTCACGATCGCCGCCGCGCCGGATTTCACGGAAGATGGCTATTGGGCTTCATTCACCGATAACCAGAAAGCCGCCCTGGAAACGGTCGGGCATGTCGAGTTGCCGTCCGATTACATGGAGCCTTATATCGTCACCAAACGGATGATCGAAGATGGGCGGCAGCGCCTTGTACTGCGCGACACGTTGAACCTGCCGTTCAAGGTTCGTTTCCTACAGGGAACAGCGGATACGGCCGTTTCGACTGAAACGGCCGTTCGGTTGCTGGACCACGCAACAGGGCCGGACATGCAGCTTCTTTTGGTCAAGGATGCCGATCACAGGTTCTCGGATGATGCATGTCTTGGCTTGATCGAGGCGGCGGTTCTGGATGTGTTGGGAGACGCGTGATGCGGCGTTTGGGATGGCTTCTGGGGCGCTTGTTCCTTGCGTTGATTGTCATCGGCGGCCTTATCTACTGGTTTGGTCCGCGCGAAGAGGTGAACCTGAGCCCAAGCTTTGATCCGCGCAAGTTCGGTGAGGGCGTACAGGTTTATTTCGAAAGCTCCGAAGCCGCGTTTGACGATATCGTTCCGGGTGTCGAAAAACGAGTGATCTGGCAGGATGGCTTTAACGAACGGCGCACCCCGTATTCCGTTCTTTACATCCATGGCTTTTCAGCAAGTTCCGAGGAAATCCGGCCTGTGCCGGACCTTGTGGCAGACGCGCTGGGGGCCAATCTGGTTTACACACGCCTGCAAGGTCATGGGCGAACCGGGTCAGCCATGGCGGAAGGCACTGCCTCGGGCTGGATGCAGGACACGGCCGAGGGATTGGCGGCCGCGCGTGCTGTTGGGGACAAGGTGATCGTAATCTCAACTTCGACCGGTGCGACGCTTGCAGCCGCCGCCGCTTTGGATGCCAGTCTCAGCGAAGATGTTGTCGGCATGGTCTTTGTCTCTCCGAATTTCGGGGTCAATACGGCCGCGGCATGGATTCCCACTTTGCCATGGGCGAGGGATTGGTTACCGGTCCTGATGGGGGACGAACGCGATGTATCGGGGCCAGACCCGGAAAAGAACAAATATTGGTCTACGGTCTATCCGTGGGAATCGGTCGTGCCGATGTCCGTTCTGGTCGAAAAAGTCTATGCGCTGGATTTCTCGAACGCCCTGGTGCCCGTGCTGTTCTGGTTCTCGGACAAGGATCAGGTGGTGCGCCCTGACCGCACACACGAGGTTGCCGAAGCGTGGGGTGCGCCAGCATCCGTCAAACTGGTGACAATGGGTCCCGAGGATGATCCGTCATCTCATGTTATTGCCGGTCGCCTGATGTCGCCAGGGCAGACCGACGCGGCTGTGGCCGGTATTCTGGATTGGCTAAAAGGGCTGGGGGTGGAATGACGGCGGCCTCGGGTCGAGGGACGATGCGAAAGCCGGGCAGTATGTGGAGCCTTGAGACCTTGGGGCGCGTTCGTCTGTCCCGGTATTTCTTCATGCGCGATTTCCTCTATTCCGAGATCGGGAACTTTCACCAGAAACAGAACATTCCAGACAACCCGGATCTGGCTATCGAGACAGGACGTGCGTTCTGTGAAACTCTGCTGGACCCGCTGGAAGAGACCTTTGGCAGGATCGCCGTGCGCTCGGGCTATCGCTCACCGTCGCTAAACAGGTTTGGCAATGAAAACAAACTGAACTGCGCCCGGAATGATCACCCGTTGGAATGCCACATCTGGGATCGTGGGGCCGGTGATGCGCGGATTGCCGGGGCGTCTGTTGTAATTCCCTGGTTCGCGGATCAGTTTGCGCAGGGCAGGGATTGGCGGGATCTGGCATGGTGGATGCATGATCACCTGGATTACTCCGAGATCTGGTTTTTTCCGAAACTCTGCGCTTTCAATCTGGTGTGGCGCCCTAAACCGCAGCGCCGGATTGACAGCTACATTGCGCCACGCGGATGCCTGCTGAAACCGGGCGCTGAGCCCGAGGAAAGTGCAGCTTCACGACGGTCCCGCTATGCTGACTTTCCGGCTTTTCGGGCAATCGCCTATCCGTGACGTTCCGCTGGTTTGAATGTGATAAACTCTCAACCTGACTACAAACCCAAAGGCTCGGAATACCGAGCGCATGGAGGCCCCGTGTGATCGAGCCGCTGGTACTGCTACCTGGACTGATGTGCGATGCCCGACTGTATCGCCCTCAGATCGAGGTGTTTTCGCGGACGCGACCCGTAACCGTTGCGCCGATTTCCGCAGGTGAGCGTATCGAAGAGATCGCCTCGGGTCTGCTGGACCAGCTTCCACATCGGTTTGCACTGGCTGGATTAAGCATGGGTGGTGTGGTCGCGTTAGAGCTGATCCGCCGGGCACCGGAACGTGTGTCACGCCTGTGCCTGATGGCCACTGATGCACAGGCGGACACGCCTCAAATTGCCGCCAGTCGCGAAGACCTGATCATTGGCGCGCAGGGTGGCCGGTTGGAGGAGGTCATGCGGAAACTTGTGGGGTCCAACACGCTGGCACCGGGCCCGCAGCGCATTCCCATCCTGAACGGCTTATTGGCAATGGCACAGGATTTGGGTGTTGAAACCTTCGTGCGTCAGATGCGTGCTCTGCAACGCCGCCCGGATCAACAAGCCGCATTGCGTCGCATCAAAGTTCCCACGTTGGTTCTGTGCGGTGCGCATGACACTATGACACCGGTCAAACGGCATTCTTTCATGGCAGAGCTCATACCCGGAGCGGAACTGCTGGTTATTGAAAAGGCTGGTCACTTGCCGACCCTCGAAACGCCCGACCTCGTCAATGAGGCGCTGCAAACCTGGTTGGACGCCCAGCAACGGTTTGATTACTGGTAAAACGTCGCGCGTTCGGTCTTTGAAATGACGGTTGGCGTCACCACGGGTTTACCAGTTTTCCAGTCAAAAAAGGGTGTGTTCTTCCACCGCCCGGACAGGCGCGATCCGGCGGCCCTGCGCAACAGCCCAAGAATGGCGGGGCCAGGTTTTTCGTGCTTCTGCTTTCCGTCCGGTTGGGGAACAAACCCACGTGTCGTGACGGGTCCCAGCGCCGAAGCTCCACCCGCAACCCGGCCGACGATAACGCCAGCAAACGGGAATTTCGCGGTTTTGGGCGTTGCTGCCAAAGGTGCGTTACAGCAACTGGCGTACCAACGCAGCATACCCTTGGGGCTGAGTTGCATCGCCGCAAGATACTGACTTCCTGCGCTGATTTCGATTTCATCCGGTGCGATCTGAAAAATCTCGACAGGTCCGGGTGCCGGGTCCGGTTGCGTGAAATATAGTTGAGCGGCCCGGCAATCATGGCAGAAACACTCAACATGTGTGCCTTGCCGAACACCACGGGGTGAAATACGCCCCTGCAACGCGCCGCATTGGCAGGAAAAGGTAAGGCCATTTTGCGCTGGCCCGCTCATGTCGCTTAGGCAACCTTGTTGGAATTGGCCGCGCGACGGTTTGGTTTTCGCGCATTTTCGTTCATGAAATCAATCACAAGAGGACGAATGTTGTCGCGCCAGCTGCGGCCTGCGAAGATACCATAGTGACCGGCGCCGGGTTCAACGTGGCTTGCCTTTTTGCTGTCGGGCAGGCCGGTGCACAAATCCAGCGCGGCAATACACTGGCCGGGTGCAGAGATGTCATCATTTGCACCTTCGACAGTCTTCACCGCAACATCAGTAATCTTACTGATGTCCACCTTGTGACCCGCGACCACGAACTCGTTTCTCGCAATCTCTCGATTCTTAAAGACCCGCTCGACCGTCGAAAGATAGAACTCGGCCGTCATGTCCATAACGGCCAGGTATTCGTCGTAGAAGCGGTTATGCGCATCCTGATCTGAGGCCTCGTCCCGCATGACGCGCTGAATCTGGTCGGAAAACGCTTTGGAGTGACGATCTGCATTCATGGACATGAACGAGGCCAATTGCAGCAGACCCGGATAGACCATACGTCCAACGCCTTTGTACTTGAAGCCAACGCGCTGAATCATTGTTTCTTCCAACTGGCCCATGGTGACGCGACGGCCAAAGTCTGTCACATCGGTCGGCGTTGCGTCCGGATCGACGGGGCCACCAATCAGCGTCAGAGTGCTTGGCTGCGCTTTGGGTTCGATTTCGGCCAGGTATGCCGTTGCGGCCAATGTCAGAGGCGCAGGTTGGCAAACGGCAACAACATGGGTGTCCGGTCCAAGCTCTTTCATAAAATCTACAAGGTAGAGCGTGTAGTCTTCGACATCGAATTTACCTGCGGACACAGGGATATCACGCGCATTATGCCAATCGGTGATGTAGACTTCGCAATTGACCAGAAGGCTTTTGACCGTCGAGCGCAGCAACGTTGCATAGTGCCCGGACATCGGGGCAACCAACAGCACTTTGCGGGGTTGTTCTTTCCGGCCATTGACGCGGAAATGTACCAGATCACCAAAAGGGCGTTCCAGAACAGTCGTGATTTCAACCAGATGATCCTTGCCATCTTCGCAGGTGAACGTGCGAATTCCCCAATCGGGCTTTGCAACCATCCGCTGGAACGTACGCTCGGTCACTTCACCCCAGGCGGCCATCCAGTTGAATGCGGGGTTCGGCACCATGGAAAACATCGGATAAGACGCCATCGCGCTGGCGGTTGCACCAAGCCACTGGTTGGTGTTTCGCGCAGTTTCCATCAGGTCGTAGGTCATCATATAGCGCATAAATGGGGCCTCCTGAGTGTCAGCCTGATAGTTCGGACCATTCGTCGCTTTGCCCCCCAGCACCCACGACGTTATTCTGCATAGCAGCGAGGTTAGGGGGGAATTGTTAAAATGACAACTAGTGAAGACCACATGCCAGACGTATCCGAAGAACACATTGAACGCCTTAAAGAAAATATGGAAAAGGTTGAGAAGTTATCGAAGCGCCTGATTGAGGTCATGGCTGTAAAACGGCCCCACACGCCCGCGCTGGACGGCCCGAATCAAGAGCTTTTCGCACGAGCAGCAAGTGCCTATTGGGCAGAGGCTTGGCAAAATCCCGCCAAATTGCTGGAACAACAGATAGAATTTTGGGGCAAGTCAGTGTTGAACTTTGCCGAGGCGCAGAAAGCGCTGACTGCGTCTGACGCGGAAAGCGAAGCACCCAAGCCAGAAGACAAGCGATTTTCGAACCCCCTTTGGGAGACCAATCCCTATTTCCGTCTGATCCGCCAGCAATACCAGACCAATGCGCAAGCAATCGCGCAGGCTGTTGCGTCCGTGGATGATCTGGATGCCAAAGACAAAAGGCGGCTGCAATATTTCTCGCAACAAATCGTCGATATGATGGCGCCGACAAATTTCCTGGCGACCAATCCGGATGCCTTGCAAAAAGCGGTCGAAACCGAGGGCCAGTCACTGATCAAGGGGTTGGAAAACCTTGTGTCAGATCTTGAGGCCAATAATGGAGAATTGGTCGTCAAACTGGCAGATGAAAGCGCTTTTGAGGTCGGCGGTAATCTGGCGACGACGCCGGGGGAGGTGGTTTTTCGCAACCGGATGATGGAACTGATTCAGTACAAGCCAGCGACCGAAACGGTCTACGAGACCCCGATTGTTCTGTTTCCGCCCTGGATCAACAAGTTCTATATTCTGGACCTGAAAGCCCAGAACAGCATGATCAAATGGATCACCGAACAGGGGTATACCCTGTTTGTTGTAAGCTGGGTCAATCCGGACGAAAGCTATGCCGAAACAGGCATGGAAGACTACATTCAGGACGGTTTCCTGACTGCAATCGAGACGGCCAAGAAGATTTGCAAGGTCAAACAGGTCAACGCTGTGGGGTATTGCATCGCGGGCACCACCCTGAGCCTGACGCTGTCACTGCTGAAACAACGAGGAGACAAGTCGGTCAAATCGGCGACTCTGTTCACCGCATTGACGGATTTTTCCGATCAGGGAGAGTTCACGCCCTTCCTTCAAAACGATTTTATCGACGGAATCGAAGAAGAAGTGAAAAAGGAAGGTGTTCTGCGGTCGTGGATCATGGCGCGCACAATGTCCTTCCTGAGATCACGTGACCTGATTTATGGCCCGGCCATTCGCAGCTATATGATGGGTGAAGTGCCCCCGGCCTTTGATTTGCTGTACTGGAACGGTGACGGAGCCAACCTGCCGGCGAAAATGGCGGTTGAGTACTTGCGTGGACTATGCCAGCGCAACGAATTCGCCACCGATGGCTTTGAGTTGCTGGGGCATAAGCTAAAGCTTGGTGACGTTGATGTGCCCCTTATGGCCATCACATGCGAAACCGATCACATCGCGGCGTGGAAAGATTGCTATCGCGGTGTGCAAAAAATGGGCTCGCGATCAAAAACTTTCGTGGTTTCCGAGTCGGGTCATATTGCGGGCATCGTGAACCCGCCCAGCAAGAAAAAGTATGGGCATTACACCAACCCGGATTTGAAACCAGACGCCGCCACCTGGTTAAAGGAAGCCGATTTTCATGAAGGGTCATGGTGGCCCATGTGGGATGCCTGGCTTAAGAAACGTTCAGGCAAGCAGGTACCGGCCCGTGAACCTGGCGATTCGAAGCACCCGAGCCTGGCTGCTGCACCCGGAACGTATGTAGTGGCAAAACCAAACGCCTGATTTCATTCTGAAACTTAATTTTTTCTGCAGCGCAGCAAGAAAAAACTTGCAATGCTGCGTTGCAGCAATCATATTGTCCTCAAGCTGATGAAACCCGGGGTGGGCCCGGACTGGCTAAAAGGATTATGACAATGGCTAAGACCCAAGACTTTACCGCGATCATGAAAGACATGATGGGTGCATTCCCCGTGGACACAACCGCAATGGAAGGCGCATTCAAATCGACCGCTTCGCTGAATGAAAAGCTGTCGGGCGTTGCTCTGGAAGCAGCAGAGAAATCGGCAGAAATCTCGAGCAAATGGACCAAAGACACGCTGGCCAAACTGACCGAGATGTCGAAAGCCAAGGCAGAGCCTGCCGACTACGCAAAAGCAGCAACCGATTTCGCAAGCGCGTCTGCTGAAGTTGCAGCCGAGAACATGGCCGCTTTCGCAGAAATCGCGAAAAAAGTTCAGACCGAAACCGTCGAACTGCTGATGGCTGCTGGTAAAGAAGCTGCGGAAGAAGCATCCGCCGCTGTTAAAAAAGCAACCAACGACGTGACCACAGCCGCTAAAAAAGCTGCTGCTGCGAAGTAAGAAAAGTCAGCGAAACGCACCCGACCCTCCCTATAGGTGCAATCGCGTTGGGCAGGTCCATTGACCTGCCCTTTCTTTTTGTGCTGCACTCGCATAACCTGTGCTGCAACGCATCATCCTTGGGGAGGGTACCCGGTGTCGGACCAAGAAAAACCGCTGCTGATCAAGCGCTATGCCAGCCGTCGGCTGTATAACACCGAGACCAGCGATTACGTGACGCTCGAAGATATCGCGGGATTCATCCGTGACGGGCGCGAAGTACAGATCATCGACCTGAAATCCGGCGACGACCTGACACGGCAGTATCTGCTGCAAATCATTGCTGAACATGAAAGCCGCGGCGAGAATGTGCTGCCGGTCAATGTTCTGAATGATCTGGTGCGCAGCTACATGCTGCCGGGCGGGGGCATGATGCCGCAATTCCTGCAAAGCTCGTTCGATATGCTGCGCGAAAGCCAAAGCAAGATGATGGAAAACATGAACGCCATGAACCCGATGTCCCAGATGCCGGGTTTTGAAGCGTTGCAAGCACAGCAGCAGGCATTTCTGAAGGCTATGACGGGTGGGTTGTCTGGCAGATGGTCCTCGCCAGAGAAGGAAAGTGAAAAGTCAGAGCCGAAAGAGGATCTTGACGATATCAAGAAACAGTTGGCTGAACTTCAACAGAAGCTTTCGAAACTGAATTAGGGTGAGCCGGAGGAAAAGGCCCACCATTTAAGTGGGCCAGTTCTAGTCTCAGGTACCGTAGACCGGCATTGGGCCGGTCACTTCGCCAACGGCGGCCAGCAAAATATCTGCAATCACGTCCAGCTCTGCGCGCGTCAGGCGTACGGGCAGTCGGACGTCACACGCTTTCATCAGCATGTCACGTGTTTGCGGAAGCTCGAACGTTTCCGGCAGGAATTGCCAGTTCCAGAAGGCGCGCGCATTGTCCTGGCTCAGGCCAAAGACCTGAACTTTGACACCGCGTGCCTCGGATGCGGCGGCAAATGCGCGAATCTCGTGTTCCTGCAACCCAACCAGATTGAACTGAATCGAATCCGGCGCGCGCTGCTCGGGGGGCAAGGGTGCGGGCACGTTGATATGGGGTGAGGTATTCAAGCGTCCGGCAACATAGTCGTGGTTCGCCAGACCGTCGCGAACACGACGGGCCAGTTCCGGGATCTGCGGGCGGATCACAGCGGCGCTCAGGTTGTTCAAACGCAGGTTATACAGTGGCAACTTGTTCTGCCAGCGAGCGAAGGCCTCTTCCAGCTCGGGCGAGTTGTCGCCGTGCGGTCCTTTGTGTTTCTTCCAGTTATGTTCGTACGCGCCCGACATGATGACGGCACGGGCCACCAGATCAGCATCGTTTGAGATCAGAATACCGCCTTCGCCCGCATTGATCATCTTGTAGGACTGAAACGAGAAACAGCCGACCTTGCCGATGGTGCCGATATTTTTGCCATGCCAGGTCGTGCCCAGCGAATGCGCAGCGTCTTCGATAACCGGGATGTCACGCGCGTCGCACAGCGCCATGATCGCGTCCATATCAGATGTGTGGCCGCGCATGTGGCTGATTATCACCGCATGAACGCTGTCGAGCTTGGCCTCGAAATCGGGCATGTCGATGCGATAATTCTCACCCACTTCGCACAGAACCGGGATGCAGTCCGCGTGAATGACTGACGAGGGAACCGCGGCAAATGTGAAGCCGGGGATCAGGACGCGCGCATCGCGCGGCAAACCCAGTGCCTTGAGTGACAGAAACAGCGCAGCAGAACAGGATGAAACAGCGAGAGCGTATTTTGTGCCCAGCAGTTCGGCAAACTCGGCCTCTAGCAAAGACACCGGGGCATCTTGCGGGGCGGTATAACGAAACAAGTCGCCCGACTGCATCAGGGCGTCGATGGCTTCTTTTGCTGCTTCTGGGATGGGTTCGGCGTCATGAACGTTTGGTGGAAGCGTCATATTTGGATTTCCCGAATTCTATCTTTGGTAAAGATAAAGCTATTCGGGTGGCAATCCAAGCCCTCAATCGCCGCGCCAGCGGAAATTCACCAATTTGTCACAAGTAACGTGGATCAGATCCCAAGCCGGTCCCGCAAGGCGAACCATGTCATTGCCAGCACCAGCAGCGGGTTGCGCAGGGCGGACCCGCCGGGGAAGGGCAAGGTTGGCACGCGGGCCATTGTATCGAACCCTTCTGCCTGTCCCTGAATGGCCAGCGCCATCAGTTGCCCGGCATGGGTCGCGGTGCCTACACCATGACCGGAATAGCCGGAAGCAGACAGAATATTGGGTGCGATACGCACCAGATAAGGCATCCGCCGCATGGTAATGGCCAGCGTCCCACCCCAAGCGTAGTCGATTTTGACATCGCGCAGATGTGGGAAAATCTCGGTCATCGGCTTGCGGACCTTCGCAGCGACATCCGCAGGAAAACGATAGCCATAGCTTTCGCCGCCACCGAACAAAAGCCGGCCATCGGCGCTGAGGCGGAAATAGTTCACCACGAACTTGGTATCCGCGACCGCGACATCCTGAGTCAGGACCCGCGCAGCCTCGCTGCCAAGGGGTTCGGTCGCTGCAATGAAGTTGTTGATGGGCATGACACGGGCCGCGACGGTCCGGTTGAGATTGCCAAGATAGCCATTGCAGGCCAGCACAACATGGTCGGCCCTAACGTTCCCCCTGGCGGCCCGGATCAAGGCAGGTTGGGTTTCGTCAATATCGATGACTTCGGTGCCCTCAAAGATGCGAACACCCGCTTTGGCCGCAGCCTGTGCCAACCCCAGCGCAAAGTTCAATGGGTGCAGATGAGCGGCCCCCATGTCCAGATACCCACCCTTATAAGCGGGTGAGGGGCACAGTTTGTGGCCTTCATCTTCATCCAGCAGCTTGATCTGGTCATAGTGATACCGGTCGGACAGATGGCCTGCATGGTCATGCAGCTCTTTTCGTTCCGAAGCTGACAGACCCAGAACCGCGACACCGGGTTGCAAGTCGCACGCGATCTGATGCTTGGCGATCAGTGATTTGACCAGATCCTTGGCGTCTTCGGCCAGGTCCCACAGCTTTGCGGCATCCGGGTCGCCAACAAGGCGCTCGAGGTCTTCCTGATCCATCCGCTGCGCGCTGCCCAGCTGGCCACCATTGCGCCCCGAGGCACCAAATCCGACACGGTGGGCTTCAAGCAGAACGACATCGAACCCCGCCTCGGCCAGATGCAATGCTGCGGACAGGCCTGTGTAGCCGCCGCCCACAACGCAGACATCCGCCGTAATATCTTCGGCCAAAACAGGAAAGCGTTCCGTTGGGTTTGCCGTCGCGGCATACCAGCTGGCAGGGTATTCGCCCTTGCGGTCATTGGAATAGAGCAGGTTCACGAAAAGTCTCAAACGTTGATCAGCAGATGTTCCCGTTCCCACGGAGAGATGACCTGCAGAAATTCTTCATACTCGGCCCGTTTCACGATGCCATAGACACGGGCAAACTCGGGGCCAAGGATTTCGTGCAGGGCGGTGGCTTCGTCAAACAGATCCAACGCATCGCCCATGACCTGCGGGATATCCCCTTCGCCTTCATAGGCGTCACCATAGAATTGACGACGCGGGCGTTCCTGTTCAACCAGACCCAGATAGCCGCACGCCAGCGACAGGGCGATGCCCAGATACGGGTTGCAATCCATACCGGCGATGCGGTTTTCGACACGGCGCGATTCAGGTCCGGACAGAGGAACGCGAATGCCTGTAGTGCGGTTGTCGCGAGCCCATTCCAGATTAATCGGTGCCGCGTGGTCTTTCACGTAACGACGATACGAGTTCACATAAGGTGCCATCACGGCCAGACCGGCGGGCAGATGGTTCTGCAACCCGGCAATGAAGTGATAGAACGCGTCCGTTTCGCCGCCCTGCGGGCCCGAGAAGATGTTCTGGCCGGTCTCCACGTCGATAATCGAATGATGGATATGCATGGCCGAACCCGGCTCTTCCTCGATCGGTTTGGCCATGAAGGTTGCAAAACAATTATGCCGCAATGCCGCTTCGCGGATCAGGCGTTTGAAGTAGAAAACCTCATCAGCAAGTTTGACCGGGTTGCCGTGGCGCAGGTTGATCTCCAACTGGCCCGCACCGCCTTCCTGGGTGATGCCATCGATTTCGAACCCCTGATGTTCGGCAAAGTCATAGATATCATCGATGACCGGGCCGAACTCGTCCACCGCAGTCATCGAATACGCCTGCCGCGCCGCAGCCGGGCGGCCAGAACGCCCCATCATCGGCTTGATTTCCTGTGCGGGATCGACGTTGGGGGCGACCAGAAAGAACTCCATCTCTGGCGCAACAACCGGTTTCCAGCCTCGGTTGTGATACAGCTGGACCACGCGTTTCAACACGTTACGGGGGCTATAAGGGATCGGATCACCATCCCGGTCATAGGCGTCGTGGATCACCTGCAGCGTCCAGTCCCCGGTCCAGGGCGCGGCTGAAGCCGTCGAATAGTCGGGCTTCAGGATCATGTCCTTTTCGATGAACCCGTCGTCACCCGCGGCTTCACCCCAGTCCCCCGTGATGGTCTGGAAGAAGATGCTGTCGGGCAAGTGAAAGTAGGATTGCTTGGCAAATTTCGTAGCAGGCACGGCCTTGCCGCGCGCAATTCCGGGAAGGTCCGAGATGATACATTCAACCTCGTCCAGCCGCTGTCCGTGGAAATAGGCTTTGGCGGCTTCCGGCAGTTTATCAGTCCAATCAGCCATCAGGCTCTCTCTTTCTTTAAAAACTCGGCCATATGGCGCGCGATTGTGGCGTTGTCATCCGGAGCGGTTTCGCGATTTGCGGCCTCGCGCATCAGGTCTTCGGGGACGACGCCTTTTCCCCGTGTGCGCATCAGGCCCGCGACAAAACCATTGGTGAATTCGGGGTGGGCCTGAACCGTCCAGATCGTGTCTCCATAAGCCAGCATAGCGTTTTCGCAAAATGCGTTCTGACCCAGAACGCGCGCCCCTTCGGGTAGCTCGACGACCTGATCCTGATGCCAGGCATTCAGCCAGACAGTGTTGCCGTCAAACTCGTATTCAGTGCGTCCGACAGCCCAACCGCCCTTGAATTTCTCGACCTTGCCGCCCAGTGCCTGCGCGATAATCTGATGCCCAAAGCATACGCCGATCAGTGGCTTTCCGCTTTGCTGTATCTCTCTGACCAAGTCTTCCAGTGGGGCGATCCACGGCAGGTCTTCGTACGCGCCGTGGCGCGAACCGGTAATGACCCAACCATCTGCGTCACCCGCACCGCTTGGGAATATGCCGTCGACCACGGCGAAGGTCTGGAACTCGAATCCGTTGCCACCGAGAAGTGCAGGAAACAGCTCATCATAGTCGCCGAATTCGCCATGCAACGCATCTGGTGTGTGGCCGGTTTGTAATATGCCGATTTTCATGTGTCACCAAATTTGATCAAATTCACTCTAGCTGAGTCCCAATGAGGCGGCAAGGGGGGTCAAACCGCCTCGAGATAGCTCAGCCAGTGATCTTCAGGAGTGATGCGCTCAAATCGTTCAACTTCCTGTCGCTTGGTCATGGTCAGGTACTGGATCAGGTCAGCCGAGAAAAGTCGGGCGACCAGGGGGTCGGTTTCAAACCTGTCAATTGCAGTTGCCCAGTCCGGCATCAGTTGGGGCAGGTCTTCAATATCGTAAGCATTGCCTGTGATCGGGGCAGGGGGGTGCAGGCCGTCTTCGATCCCGACAAGGGCTGCGCCCAATACCGCCGTCAGCATCAGGTAAGGGTTGATGTCACCACCCGCGACGCGGTGTTCGATGCGCCGCGCTGCTGGTGCTCCGCCCGGGATGCGAATTGCGGCTGTTCTGTTCTCATAGGCCCAGCAGGCCCCGGTCGGCGCATGCGCACCCGGTACAAGCCGGGTGTATGAATTGCCATGCGGAGCAAAAATCAACGTGCTGCCTGGCATGGCCGCCACACAACCCGCGACAGCGGAATGCAGAATGCTGGTCCCTTCAGGCCCGCCATTGTCGAACACATTGCGCCCGCATTGGTCCAGCACTGAGAAGTGCACATGCATCCCATTGCCGGCATCATCGGCATAGGGTTTTGACATGAATGTTGCGGCAAACCCGTGTTTGCGCGCCAGGCCGCGCGTCAACGCCTTGAAAAGCCACGTATCGTCGGCGCAGCGCATGGCATCCTGATGATTCAGGTTGATTTCGAACTGGCCAACGCCACTTTCCGAGATGGCGGTTTGCGCGGGGATGTCCATGGCGGCGCAGCCATCGTAAAGGTCTGTAAAGAAATCCTCGAACGCGTCCATTTCAGCGACCGACAGAACGGATTCGTGCAGCAGGCGGCGCCCGGTGATCGGGTTCAACGGAGGTTGCGGTTGCGCGCCCGAGGCATCGATGAGTGTGAATTCCAGTTCGGTCGCCGCGACGACCGACCAACCGCGTTTGGCATATCGGTCAAGAATGGCAGACAGAGCGTGACGCGGATCACCCGCAAACGGAGTGCCTGCATCGTCATACAAGCTCATCGGAACCAGCGCCGTTTCTTTCGGAAGCCAGGGGACAGGCACCGGGCCCCGGTCGGTTGGTCGCAGCACGCCATCGGCATCGCCGGTTTCAAACACCAGCGGACTGCCGTGGATGTCCGCGCCCCAGAGATCGACATTGAGCGCCGAGAACGGCATTCGCACTGCACCTTTCTCCAGCTTGCTCGCATATTCAGGGGGCACGCGCTTGCCCCGCATCTGACCGTTCAGGTCACAGGCAGTCACACGAAAACTGTGCAGGGCGCTCAGGTCCATTTGGGGCTCCGTCAATTCTGTTTCCCCGTGATGTACTTCAATGGATCGGATTTGTCACCAAATTTGATCAAATTTTGATTTTTGGGTCAGATGCGGCTGCTCGACATAGATTTTTGGTTGAGTGCAAAAGTGGTCCTGCCGACAAAGCTCGCGTCTCGCATTTCCAGCAGTGAAAACATCATGGGAGTATCTGTTAATCCATTGAACATATTCCACAATGGCGTTGTCTGCGGCAAGTCAGAGAGTGGTTAGATTTTCCCAGTGTTGAAAGCACGGCGATCGGATTTGATGCGACGCCTGAACCCGCAAAGCAGCTTCTTTTGACCACTCCTCAAAAATTGGCTTATTTCGACGATTTTTCTATGATAGCTGCGGGTTTCGACTCTTGAGGATGGTTGAGTTGACTGCACGTGGAAGAGATAACATTCAACACGATGCCATACCGAGCATTGCACCCATGATGGATGGGATGGGGGCTTTCTGAAAGCCCTTGTTTTACTGGGGTTTCGAGGCGCCTTTGAACTTTGTAGCATTGATTGTAGCACCGGGTTTTGTCGGGTGAAGATTCGGGTTGTGTTTTTCAGCACGGATTGGCGGTCAGGGCCCCAACATAGTAAGCCAGTTTTCCTGAGCCGTTGAACTTTCTAGTAAGGATGAAAAGAAGCGTCAGGTCCTTCGGCTCGTTTCAAAGCTACCGGCAGGGGCAGCACTCCTCATTGCAAAGCCAACGGTAGCAGTCGCAAGTGCAGTTCA
Source organism: Ruegeria sp. P8 (assembly GCF_056534665.1). Lineage (NCBI taxonomy): Bacteria > Pseudomonadati > Pseudomonadota > Alphaproteobacteria > Rhodobacterales > Roseobacteraceae > Ruegeria > Ruegeria sp. P8. The sequence goes on along the minus strand of NZ_JBQERC010000004.1, from coordinate 97,361 downwards.
TTTTCACCGTTGGTTCGTGCAAATTGCCTGCAACCGGGGTTGGCGCAGCAAACGGCTATTGGTCCAGACCATTCAGAATGGTCCGGCTTCTCCTGGCGACAGCTTCTTCGATTTGACCAAGAAGCGCGTGGCCGCCCGCGGGCATGGCCTCGACCATCTTTCGGGCTGGTTCCGCCTGCTCCAGGACAGCCCGGGAAAGTGCTTCAACGCGTTGGACAGCTCCATCAGGCCTCAGGCCACATTTCTTCGCTTCGCGTTCCCAATGGCGTCTTTCGAGGTAGTCGCCGTCTCGTATCCCTCCGATGTCCAGTGCGAAGTTCCTGGTGATGCCGTCCCAGACAGCGGCACAAATGACATCATAGATCGGGGTCAATTCGATCCCGTCACCGGCAATCAGGATCGAATAGTTCTTCATATGCGCATCTGTATTGCAGCACAGAATGTTGAGGACCATCGCGTCCCAGAGCTTCAGGACTTCACCGGCTCCGGCAACCTGTCGCAACCGATCCGCCATCATGGCGAAATTTCCCTTGGGGCCGCGGAATTGGGAATGCTGGTATTTCGCGGATGGCGGTAAGCCAAGAGCCTGACAGAAGTCCTCCTGGTGCAGCCGCCGAAGGACGTCACCCTGGTCCAGACGATCGTATCGTCCGACAAGAAGGTACGTGCGTGATCCGGCGATGCCTGTTGTCACGGGGGGAGTGGGGATGCCAACCAGATTGGCAAGTGTCATGCAAAAGGCCTCGTTGTGGACACTGCCCCAAAGGTTCTTGCTGTCTGGCTTCAGGATGTGGCTGGATGCCGCGCCATCTACGGGAATTGCGATCTGGCCGTTATCCAGGACACGTACTGCCAGCTTGGTCTGAACCCCGGCAAGAGACATCGACACGCCATCGTCACCTGCCAGAAAGGGTTTTTTGGGAAGGTCGTTGATGATCCGTTCAAGCGCGTCTTCACTTTCTACCGGAATGACCTTCAGATCCGTCGCGCCGCGCTCGGCAAACGAAATGGCCCCTGAGGTATCCCGGCCGACCTGCTGCAACAGCCCAAGAACATCGGTATGTGGGACATCAAGGATCCGGGCGATCTGTCGAATGGCGTCGTTGTCTTCCGGAAGGAGGTTGAGCAGCCACGGGCCGAGCAAGTCCCAGCCATGAGGGTGCTCCCGGATGGGCATGGTCGTCGAAATCGGGAAGGCCCCGTGTTGATTGATCCATTCCGGTGCATATTGAAAGACAGGAGGTTCCTTCCCGTCTTCCACGATTTCCCCAACCGGGTGCCGTTCGAAGTAGATCTTCAATGTCCGGTCCTCAAAGCGGGGGCAGTTTCGTATTCGATGGTCTCGCTGCCTGCTCGAACAGGGTCGAGAGGTTCAGGCCCAGAGCCTCGGCAGCTGCCAGCGAGGGGGCGAGGTAGCTCGTTCCCTTTCCGCTTTCCAGTTCGCTGATGAACCGGCGGTTTGATCCAATCATGGATGCCAGTTTTTCCTGCGTGTATCCAAGTTTCTTCCTCCGGTTTCGAATGCCGTCCCCGAATGCCTTGGCAAGCCTTTGCTCTGCGGTGCTTAGTTCCATATTCATTGCTCTCGGCTGTTACATCTCTGTAGCAATTCTTCCAACCATGAGGTCTTGATACAAGTCTGTATCATTTTCTGACCGAGTCACCCAGAAGTTACGTCCTTGTAGCAATTATGGCCTGTCCTGAAAATTGATACAAGTCTGTAACATGTATGTGGCTGTTTTTGTTTTGCCTGTTCCGTTCCCATGAACAGCAAGTCTTTCTTCTCGCTCTCGCACCTTGTCACAACAAGCTCAATCTTGCCCATACTCTATCATTCTGGCGATCGCCGCAGCCCGTCTTTCCTGAATGTACTTCGCCAAATGGGTATGGGGTATCCTAGAAGTACGGATCGCATTGGCACCCTTGGTTGGGAGATCGAACTGAATCCTCCCGTTCTTCATTTTCTGCTCAAGCGCTTCCGGCTCGAGCCCAAAGTACTCGTTGGCCATCTCGCGGAACGAGATGTCTTCTTGCCCATCATGGCGGGTCAACAGCAGCAACAGGGTTGTCATTTCGTTTCCTCACCCCTTCTGCTTTAGTTCTTTTTCGGCCGCCGCTCGTCGGGTATCGACATACTCAGCCAAATCCATCGAATGCACCCCTTTGGCACATTTCTGGCTTTCTTCTTCCATGAGCACGAGCGGAATCCTGATTTCGCCTGACCGGATTTTCTCATGAAACTTCCCGACAGAAAGTTTGAACCAATCGCGTGCGACCGTTTCTGAATTGATGATCGCCTGGGCGTTGTACATTGCCATCATCATGATTGCCGTATTCACTAGATATCCTCGTTTTCGAAGGAAAAGTGGCCTAAACGAGCACTTGGGGCGGCAACAAACCGCGACAGGTCCAGCAACGCTTTTGCGCGTCTTTTGCCTTTACGGCGCGTTCCAGCCCGCCCGGCTTTTTCAAGGCGTCTTCATGACACTTCAAACAGCTTCTTGCAGCCTGCTCCGAGGTAAATGTCTCGACCAGGTTGAGGATGACCTTTCCGTTTTTCTTCTTGCGAATCTGGACGGTTAAGCTCGGTTTGCCATTGGCCTTGAGGCGTTCTGTGATAGTTCCCATGGGTGTTCCTTTCAGTCACGGGTTTTCCATGGCCGGGACATCTGATCGTTAGATTTTTTCTGAAGCCGGTTTGACTGGGTTTGAAACCCAAATCGGGGGCGATCCAGCCGAATGGGGCGGGACTGATGGGGTAGGATGGCGGCCCGGCAGTGCTCGAACAGGAGTTCTGGAACTTGGGGCGAAAAAAGTGCTACACGGCGCCGTCGGTGCTACGTTCTGTAGCACCGCACCCGAAAACGGGGCTAAATCGGGCCAAAACGAGGAAAACGGTGAAGATGGCGGATTCGAAAAACCAAGAAAAATCAGGGTTTTCCGAAGTGAGGCGGTCAGCGCGCCTCTCCATTGCACCCATGATGGACTGGACCGACCGCCACTGTCGGTATTTTCATCGACTGCTTAGCTCGGAAACCCTGCTGTATACCGAGATGGTAACCGCACCGGCGCTTGTTCGGGGTGGGGCGCTGCATCTGTTGGACCATTCACCGCAGGAACATCCCGTGGCTTTGCAGTTGGGTGGGTCCGATCCGGAGGAGCTGGCGCAAGCGGCGCGTTTGGGTGCTGATGCAGGATATGATGAGATCAATCTGAACTGTGGATGCCCGTCGGACAGGGTGCAGTCTGGTACTTTCGGGGCGGTTCTGATGAAAGATCCGGCGCGGGTTGCAGAATGCGTCGCAGCAATGCGCGACGCGGTTAATGTGGATGTCACGGTCAAATGCCGCATCGGTGTGGATAATCAAGAGCCCGAAGAAGCTCTGCCTGCGTTTCTTGAGCAGATCAGTGCGGCAGGTTGTCAAAGAGTAACGATCCATGCGCGCAAGGCGTGGTTGCAGGGGTTGAGCCCCAAGGAAAACCGCGATGTTCCACCGCTTGATTATGACCTTGTGCATCGGATGAAAGCCGCGTTTGCGGATCTGCATATATCGATCAATGGTGGTATCGCCAGCTTGGATGAAGCAGCAGCACATCTGGACGCGGGTCTTGACGGTGTCATGATCGGTCGGGCGGCCTATCATCAACCCGGTGATATCCTGGCAGATGCTGACCGGCGCATATTTGGCGTTGGAACCGTTCGCGATCCGATGACGGTTGTTCAAGAAATGGTGCCCTATGTTGAGGGGCACCTTGCCAATGGCGGGCGTTTGCACCAGATCACGCGGCATATGCTGGGTCTCTTTGCAGGGCGTCCCGGTGCGCGGGCATGGCGGCGCGCATTGTCCGAAGGGGCCGTGCATGAAGGGGCCGGGCCAGAAGTCATGCTACAGGCCCTGAACCACATAGCGCCGATGGTCGAGGTTTAGACGGCAAAAGGGGGGACGATGCCCGAGACAATGTTGCTAGCCCAGATGATGGGCCTTTTGCTTGTGATCGGCGCGCTGGCCGGTGTGCTTGCCGGGCTGTTGGGAGTGGGCGGCGGTATCGTTTTGGTCCCCGCGTTCTTCTATGCGTTTCAAACGCTTGGCTATGGTGGTCCGCAATTGATGCAGCTTTGTTTGGCGACGTCGCTGGCCACGATCATTGTAACGTCGATGCGGTCAGTTCTTGCCCACAACAAGAAGGGTGCGGTGGACTGGGATATCCTGCGCGGTTGGGGGCCGGGTATTGTCGTCGGCGCAATTGTCGGAGTGCTGGTCGCATCGGCGCTGCGGACCGAGGCTTTGCAGGCACTGTTCGGAATTCTGGGCATGGTGATCGGTGCCTATCTTGGGTTGGGTCGCGCAGAATGGCGGTTGGGCGACGCAATGCCCGGCGGTATCAAACGGGCCGTCCTGTCCCCACTGGTCGGGTTTCTTTCCGTTCTGATGGGCATCGGCGGTGGCAGTTTCGGTGTGCCGCTGATGAGCCTCTATAACACCCCTATCCACCGCGCGGTCGCGACCGCTGCCGGGTTTGGGGTGATCATTGCCGTACCGTCGGTCATTGGGTTCTTGTTTGTGGATATCGCGCCCGAGCATCGCCCCCCGTTGACCATCGGCACGGTTAATCTTGTGGCCTTCGGGATCGTTGTTGCAATGACAATGGTTACCGCGCCCTGGGGGGTAAAGCTGGCCCATGCGATGGACCCAAAACCGTTGAAACGTGTCTTCGCCGTGTTCCTGACGCTGGTCGCGCTGAATATGCTGCGCAAGGCCGTGGGCTTATGAGCGATTTTTTGGCCCGGGGCTGGGTGAAATTCCCGTATGACCCGGTGCTGGCCGAATGGGTGAACTACGCCTTGCCTGCCGCACAGACGTCTACAACGGACCCGGCCCATGCGGAATGGTTGGATTGTGAAGGGACGTGGTTCATCGGTGTCGACGCACTGCCCAATGACACGAAGGGCAGGGTCGGGCAGTCCGGGCCTCTGACCGGGAAGGCCATGGCGTTCATCGACAAGCACTTTGGAGATTTACCGCTGCACAAGGGGCAGGTTTCGGTTGTTTATCCGGGTTATCCGCGCCCGCGCCGGGGCGAGAATGAAGCGGCCACCCGCTACCGTCGAAACAGGGATGCGGCCCATGTGGACGGTTTGCGCCCGACAGGACCGGATCGCCGCCGCCGGGTTGACGAACCTCATGCCTGGATTCTGGGCATTCCACTGACCGAGGCCAGCGCAGACGCGTCTCCGATGGTGGTGTGGGACGGCAGTCATGACATTCTACGGGCCGCGTTCAGGCAGGCGCTAGAAGGGATGCCGCCTGAGGTCCTGCACGACGTTGACATAACGGAGATCTACCAATCCGCCCGTCGCGAGGTGTTTGCGACCTGCCCAAGGATCGAGGTGCCTGCAAAGCCGGGAGAGGCCTATCTGCTGCACCGCCATTGCCTGCACGGGGTTGCACCTTGGGCCGCAGGGGCGACGGCGGGGCAGGATGGTCGAATGATCGCCTATTTCCGCCCCGAATGCTCCGGTGGAGTAGCCGAATGGATCGAATCCGCCTAACGTCCTGTCATTATTTGGCTTTGGAGGTTTTGACCGATGATGACGGTTCATACGAATTCTGACGGTGCACTCATAGAAGTCGAGTTGTCGGGGCAAGTGACCAGCGCCGACTACGCCAATACTCTGGTTCCCGCGATCGAGGCTGCGCTGACCGAACATGACACGGTTCGGCTGCTGGCAATAATCCAACCTGAATTCCAGGGGTACGATCTGGGCGCGGCCTGGTCCGACACCAAGCTGGGGTTAAGCCATTGGCGAGGTTTCGACCGGATCGCAGTTGTTGCTGACCAGGGCTGGGTGCAGACAAGCGTTCGTCTGGCTGCCCCCATCCTGCCCTGTCCGGTTCAGGTGTTCGATCTGGTCGAGCTTGAGGCGGCCCGACGCTGGATGCGTGAGTCCCTAGGATCGATCCACGTGACTGACCTGAGCGGCCCATGTGTTCAGATCAGCCTATTGGGCAAGCTGGACCCTGAATGGTACAAACAGGCAGAACGTGATCTGGATGCATTGTTACAGGACCGGCCAGGGTTTCGCCTGCTGATAGACCTCAGGGAGTTTGACGGCTGGCAAGGGCTGTCAGCGCTTGCGGCGCATTTTCGGTTGGCCAGCCGGAATATCGGGCAACTGGACCGAGCTGCCATCGTTGGGGACAAAAGCTGGCAGCGTATGGCGCAGAAGGTCGCGAGCCATGTTTTAGGAACCCGGACTCAGTTTTTCCCGTCTGAAGAATACGACAACGCCAGGGCATGGCTTGCCGCCGGATAAAACCCTCGACTGTGAAACGCCTGAGCAGGCAACACCCAATCGGTCAAGTTCGTGACGCAGCCACTGATCCGGTTGTGCGATGTCAGGCATGATTCGGCTACTGACCGCGGATTTTCACAGCTTCAGCCCCAACTTTCCCAGTCTTGGCAAAGTCGGATCGAAAAGTGACGTAAGGAAATTATGTGCTTTTGTGAGTTTTTCTTGATTGAGGCGTCAATAACGATCAAACGCCGCGTGTTTTCCCCCTACTTGTGACGGGAAATACCTTTAGCCACACCCTGTCGCTGCGGGTTACCACTCACGTTGAACCACAATGTTCAAGAGCTAGACCCCCTCGGAGCTCGAACTCGACCCGCAGTGGCACGGTTACTGGAAACGGGACGTCCGCAATGCCACTAAAGACTTTGATCGGAAGACTCACTAATACCAGAAAGACCAAACGTGCGGCTGACGTGCTGCAATCAGAATGCGTGCGCAATGATGATCGGCGGTCCAAAACCAGCCAATCCGAGATTGCGCTTCTGTTTCAGAAAGAATTACGGGGCACCGCGCCGAACGCACCTATCCCGAGACGGGTCACACAGCCGGCAGAAATGTCATCAAAACGTCTACGCTGATCGGTCAGGAGCCATTCATGCGAGCGGCACGCCCGCCGCGCCGCTTGCTGAGCCGCGGTTTACGAGACGGCAGGTCGTTCATGATTTCAGCGCGTTCGCTACTGTCCATCCTGGACCAGCGAGAGATCTCGTCGATCGTGCGGTAACATCCGGTGCAGATACGCTCGGCCGGATGGACAACACAAATCTGGACACAAGGGCTTTCGACCTCATTGCGCTTCCAAACCATGTTCGTCATCAATCGGTCTCCGACCTGTTACAAAAAGCGCAGCCTGTCCAGCGCTCCCTGCAAGATATAACCTGCTGCAACGTGATCAATAACCTGTCCGCGACGTTTTCGTGACGTATCCGCCTCAAGCAGTGCTTTTTCTGCCGCAACCGTACTCAGCCGTTCATCCCAGAATCCGATAGGTAATTCCGTCAGACGGGACAGGTTTCGCGCAAATGCCCGCGTAGATTGGCAGCGCGGCCCCTCTGTGCCGTCCATGTTTTTGGGAAGACCCAACAGAATGCCGCCAATCTCGCGATCCGTAGCAATTTCAATCAACCGGGCGGAATCGAGTGTGAATTTCTTGCGCCTTACAGTCTCCAACGGGCTGGCCACGCCCCGCATCCGGTCGGAGACTGCGACACCGATGGTCTTTTCGCCCAGATCCAGCCCTATCAGCGCTTGCATCGGGGGCAGCGCCTTGGCGAAGTCTTCGAACACGTCGTAGATCATTTCGCAATCCCGGCTTGCAGGGCTGCGGCATCAATGATCTGCAACGCCTCGGTGTTTCCGGCAAACACCTCCAGCGCCTCATTGTGGATATCCATGGCCCGTTGGCCCTGACCCAGAACACCCAGAGCGGCGATCAAACGAGCCCATTCCTCGGGTGCGCCGCCTTCTGTCGCCAGGCGGTCGGACAACTGATCCACCATTCCCTGAATCATCTGCTGCCGTTCCTCGGGGCTCATTTCCGCTGCTGCGGCCATGTCTTCGCGACTTGGGCCGGACGGAGCGCTCAGGTCCGGTGCGTTGAAAACCCCTGCCCGAAAGGCCAACTCATCAATCTGGTCCCGGATCGCGCCTGCCCACGGCGCGCCTGCCGGGGCTTCCCTCAGCGTTTCAACCCAAATGCGGTAGGCAAGGTCTGGTCGTCCGGTCTGAACCAACATTTGCCCCCAATAGTATCGGGCCGGGCCGTGATGGGGATCGCGTTTCAAAGCTTCGGCAAGAGCCTGTTCAGCTTCGGGCGACACATATCCACCCGCAGCCAGGATCATCATCTCGGCAAAATCCGCGTAGTGCTCGGCTGTGGCTGCGTCGCCTGACAGTTCGATCACCCTTTGTTGCGCGCTATATCCATCCTTGAAGTTTCCTGAATTGGTCTCATGCTGCGCCAAAAGCATCTGCCCCTGCAGATCATCCGGGCGGGCCGAAACGGTTTCTCGCAACTGCTTGAGAAGAGACGAGTAATTTTCGTCAAGCTGCGCCGCTTGAGGTGGGGTTGCCAGTTCTTCTGCGGCGCTCTGGGACGGACGATTTGCGCGCACCTCCTCGGCCAGTTCCAGCCGCGCGGTCAGGGGCATGTCAGGCAACCCGACGGCGCCGATACGATGATACATCGCCATCGCCCCCCCGATGATGATCAGCATGACAACCGGAATCGTCACAATCGAGACGGTCCGTGATGGCCCGGCACCCGAGCCACCCTTTTTCATTTGTTCGTCAGCGGCAAGAATTCGTCGCGAGATTTCGGTGCGGACCCGTTCCGCATCTGCCTCACCAATCACCCCGCGCGCCAGATCCCGGTCAACACCAGACAGTTGTTCACGATACACCCGCAAATCGTAAGCCGCCGCAGGTTCATCCCCACGGCGTTTGCGCAGCAATGTGAAGCTCAGAAATGCCGCAATCAGAAGCGCGACAAGAAAAATCAGAACCCAGAACGTCATGGCCCCTCCGAAGATACTGCCCTGACTTAGACCTGTGGGGCGTCCGACAAAAGGGACAAATGGCCGCGAATGAACGACATGTCGCAATAGTGCGATATTGCGGCGTTGCGCGGCGCGGTTAAACTGTCGCCGCGCGGCATATCTGCGCGCAATCACCGAACCGGATGGATTCGCTTATGAAACACTACTCAGCCTTTGCTGTCGCGCGGGAGGCCCTGCGCTATCACACCGGATGGGAACGCGCCTGGCGTTCGCCCGAGCCCAAGAAACGTTATGACGTCATCATCATCGGTGCTGGCGGGCATGGTCTTGCGACCGCGTATTACCTTGGCAAGAACTACGGCATTCAGAATGTCGCGGTGATCGAAAAAGGCTGGCTGGGTGGTGGTAACACGGGTCGAAACACAACGATCATCCGTTCGAACTACCTGCAGGATCCTTCGGCGGCGATCTACGAGAAAGCACGTGGCCTTTATGAGGATCTGAGCCAGGATCTGAACTACAACATCATGTTCAGCCCGCGTGGCGTGATCATGCTGGCGCAGACCCAGCATGAGATTCGCGGCTATCAGCGCACGGCCCATGCAAACGCCCTTCAAGGTGTGAAGACCGAATGGATCGGGCCGGAACGCGTCAAGAAACTTGTGCCTATCATCAATCTGGACGGTCCCCGTTATCCGGTTCTGGGCGGGCTCTGGCAGGAACGCGGGGGCACTGCGCGTCACGATGCCGTGGCGTGGGGCTATGCGCGCGCCTGTTCGGCGATGGGTATGGATATCATCCAACAATGCGAGGTCACCGGCGTACGCTCGGAAAACGGTCGTGTCGTCGGCGTGGACACCACCAAGGGTGCCATCGATTGCGACAAGCTGGGTATCGTCGTTGCGGGCCACTCCGGTCAACTGGCCGAGATGGCGGGCTTCCGTCTCCCGCTGGAAGCCGTCGCATTGCAGGCACTGGTATCCGAACCCATCAAACCCTGCATGGACGTGGTCGTGATGGCCAACACCGTTCACGGCTACATGTCGCAGTCTGACAAGGGCGAGATGGTGATCGGTGGTGGTACCGACGGGTTCAACAACTTCACCCAACGTGGCAGCTTCCATCATATCGAGGAAACCGTCCGCGCCTTGGTCGAAACCTTCCCGATGATCTCGCGCCTGAAGATGCTGCGCCAGTGGGGTGGGATTGTGGACATGACCGGTGACCGCTCGCCTATCCTGTCGAAAACTCCGCTGCAGGGATGCTTTATCAATGGGGGCTGGGGCACCGGCGGCTTTAAGGCAATCCCGGGCTCGGGCTGGGGCATGGCGCAGCTGATGGCCACAGGTCATTCACCTTTGACCGAGGCCTTCTCGCTGGACCGCTTCAAGGAAGGCCGCTTCATCGATGAAAGCGTGGCCGCCGGGGTGGCCCACTGAAGGTGGGTCCGAGGTTGCCAAGAAACAGAATTCTGGTTGGCCGCTGCGCCAACCAACCGCCAAAAGGATGACAACATGCTGATCCTGAATTGCCCTTACTGCGGCGTTGATGCCGAAGAAACAGAACTGGCCGCCGGTGGCGAGGCGCATCTGAAGCGTTTTGGTCCCGGCTCGTCGGATGACGAGTTCCACGACTACCTGTTCATGCGCGAAAACCCCAAAGGCGTACACTTTGAACGCTGGCGCCATGCCAATGGCTGTGGCAAGTGGTTTCACGCGGCGCGCTGCACAAGCACGCTAGAAGTGTTTGGCACTTACACGGCTCAGACCTCCGAGCCACCGCAGGACATCAAAGAGGCCATCGCCGCAAAGCGTCCCGGATGGACCTGGAGAGAGTTCTCCTGATGCTTCATCTTTTCAAAAATACTCCCGCCGGAGGCTCCGACGCCTCCACCCGCGAAAGGTCCGCACAATGAGCACCCGTCTCGCAAAACAAGGCCGGCTGATTGACCGGTCGAAAAAGGTCACATTTACCTTCAATGGCACGTCGATGCAGGGCTATGAGGGCGACACGCTTGCCTCGGCGCTGCTGGCCAACGATCAGATGATGATGGGCCGGTCGTTCAAATACCACCGCCCCCGCGGCGTTGTCGCCAGCGGTGCGGAAGAACCAAACGCTCTGGTCGGGCTGGGGCAGGGCAACCGGTTCGAACCGAACCAGCGCGCCACCACGACCGAGCTGTTCAACGGTCTGACTGCGATTTCGCAAAACCATTGGCCAAGCCTTGAACACGACATCGGCGCGGTGAATACGGCGTTCGCCCGGTTCCTGCCGGCTGGCTTCTACTACAAGACGTTCATCCACCCCAAACCGTTCTGGAAGCACGTCTACGAGCCGTTCATCCGTCAGTCTGCCGGTCTGGGCAAAGCGCCCGACAAGGACAGCCGCGATGCCGATACCTATGAGCACTTCTATGCCTTCACCGATGTTCTGGTCATCGGTGGCGGTGTGGCTGGCCTACAATCGGCAAAGGCGGCGGCAGCTTCGGGTGCCAAGGTTCTGCTGATTGAGCAGAGCGCACATTGGGGCGGTCGCGCTCCGGTTGACGGCGGCACAGTCAATGATGAGCCTGTGGATAAGTTCGTGGAGCAATTGGTTTCCGAACTCGAAACAATGGACAACGTCACCATGCGCTCTCGCTGCATGGGCGCGGGTGTTTATGACCATGGTTACGTTCTGGGTTATGAGCGCCTGACAGACCACACGCCGGGCGTGCAGGGCCCGCGCCACCGCCTCTGGCGTATCCGCGCCAAGCAAATTGTGACTGCAACCGGCGCAATTGAACGCCCGTTGTCCTTTGCGGGTAACGATGTTCCGGGTGTGATGCTGGCCTCGGCCATGCGCGATTATGCCGTGAACTGGGGTGTCACCCCGGGCGAACGTGTCATCGTCGCCACCAACAATGACGACGCCTATCGCACCGCGATTACGCTGAAGCAAGCGGGTGTGGATGTTTTGCGTATTGTTGACGCACGGGCAACGGCTGGACCTTTGGCAGAGGAAGCCCGCCAGTTGGGTATCCGCGTTGATCCGGGCAAGGCCATTGCCAAGGTCAAGGGCGGCAAGCGCGTCAAAAAAGTCGCCATCTGCAACCAGGAAGGTGTTGGAGGCGCTCGTGAAGAGGTTGAAGCAGATTCAGTGGCCATGTCGGGCGGCTGGTCGCCGGTCGTTCATATGTGGTCTCATTGCGGTGGCAAGCTGACCTGGGATGACGCGAATGCCTTTTTCCGCCCCGATCCCTCACGCCCGCCGCTGGGCGCAAATGGTGAGGGCTTTGTTCTGGCCGCCGGGGCATCGAATGGCGCGTTGGCGCTGGGCGATGTTCTGACTGACGCCCACACTGTGGGAAAAGCAGCAGCCAAGGCGGCCGGATTCAAGCCCAAAAACATCAAGGCTCCGGTTGGCGAAACCACTGCAGAAGCACCGATGGAGGCTGTCTGGCTGATGCCGGCAAACGCCGAAATCCAGCTGCGCATGAAATCCTGGCTCGACTTCCAGAATGACGTCAAAGTCTCGGACGTGCAGTTGGCCGCGCGCGAGGGCTATGAGAGTGTTGAGCACACCAAGCGTTACACCACACTTGGTATGGCGACGGATCAGGGTAAGTTGAGCAACATCAACGGCTTGGCGATCCTCGCTGATGCGCTGGAGTCCGAAATCCCGAAGGTCGGCACCACGACCTTCCGCCCGCCTTATACCCCCATCTCGATGGGCGCGATCGGCGGTGAAGCGCGGGGTGAAGTGTTCCAGCCGATCCGTCAGACACCAATGCACAACTGGCACGACAAGAACGGCGCGGACTGGGAGCCGGTCGGCCACTGGCGCCGGACCTACGCCTATGTCCGTCCTGGTGAATCCGTGCATGACGCCGTGAACCGTGAGGTGAAGAACACCCGCGAAAACCTTGGCCTGCTGGACGCATCGACGCTGGGCAAGCTGATCGTCAAAGGCCCCGACGCAGGCAAGTTTCTGGACATGTTGTACACCAACATGATGTCCACGCTGAAGGTCGGCAAATGCCGCTATGGCCTGATGTGTTCGGAAAACGGCTTTCTGATTGACGACGGCGTGGTCGCCCGCATCGATGAGGACACCTGGCTGTGCCACACCACCACCGGCGGGGCCGAGCGTATCCATGGTCACATGGAAGAATGGCTACAAACCGAATGGTGGGACTGGAAAGTCTATGTCGCCAACGTGACCGAGCAATATGCTCAGGTCGCTGTGGTCGGCCCGAACGCCCGCAAGGTTCTTGAAAAGCTGGGCGGTATGGATGTCAGCCGCGAGGCGCTGCCCTTCATGGAATGGCGCGATGGCAAGATCGGCGCGTTCGACTGCCGCGCCTATCGTATCTCGTTCTCGGGCGAGTTGTCCTACGAAATCGCCGTTCCTGCCTCGCAGGGTCAGGCGTTCTGGGACGCCCTGGTGGAGGCAGGCAAGGAATTCGGTGTGATGCCTTATGGCACAGAATGTCTGCACATTCTTCGGGCCGAGAAGGGCTTTATCATGATCGGCGACGAGACCGACGGCACCGTGATCCCGCAGGATCTTGGGCTGCACTGGGCGCTGTCGAAAAAGAAAGAGGACTACCTCGGTAAACGCGCCCATTCACGGACTCACATGGCCGATCCAGAACGCTGGAAATTGGTCGGTTTGGAGACTGTGGATGGATCAGTTTTGCCGGACGGTGCCTATGCGGTGGGCGAGGGCGTGAATGCCAATGGTCAGCGCAACATGATCGGGCGTGTGACCTCGACCTATTACTCGGCCAACCTCGGTAAAGGGATCGCGATGGGCCTGATCAAGCACGGCCCGGACCGGATGGGTGAAATCGTCGAGTTCCCGGGCACGGACGGCAAAACCTACAAAGCCAAGATCGTGGACCCGATCTTCTTCGACAAGGACGGGGAGAAGCAGAATGTCTGAACCCATCAGCGCATTGAACCACGCCAGCTATGATGGCATCGCCAATGTCAGGGAATGTGGCCTGCAGGGTATGATCACCCTGCGCGGCGACTTGTCCGACAAAAGCCTCGCCAAGGCCGTAAAGGATGTGACTGGACAGAACGTACCCGGTCAGCGCGAGGCGTTGGTCAGCGGCGATACCGGCGTATGCTGGATGTCACCGGACGAGCTGCTGGTGCTGGTCCCTTATGCCGAGGTCGAGACCAAACTGGCCGCAATGGTCAAAACTTTGGGAAAAACTCACGCACTGGCCGTGAACGTCTCGGATGCCCGCGCGGTATTCACGATATCAGGCGCCAGTGCACGAGAAGTGTTGGGCAAAGTCGCCCCGGTTGATCTGTCGGCCGAGGCCTTCCAACCCGGCCAAATCCGCCGCTCGCGCCTGGCGCAAGTGGCAGGTGCGTTCTGGATGGACGATGCCGAAACCTTCCGCGTGGTCTGCTTCCGTTCGGCTGCGGATTACGTTTTCAAACTGCTCAAGGTTGCGGCACAGCCCGGCAGTGAGGTTGGCGTTTACTGACAGTTTTCTCGGCCCGAATATACAAGACCGCCCGCTGATTGCGGGCGGTTTCTTTTTTCAGGACAGCCAACTCAATATTCCTTTTCAACCTGGGCTTACGATTATGAGCGCGACGGTCTTGCATCCATTTGGAGAAAGTGCTTCAGTCTGTTCGCGCTAGATGCGAAAGAGCGTCTGACTTAAAATTTGGTTGCAAATCAAAGCACTTGGTTTAGATGGCATGGTCATTTTCCCGGATAGGCCCTAATTTTCGCAAGGGCGTAATGACGAAGCATCATTATTCTCACAGCCCTTCTTTTGATCCCTCTGCTGCTAATGCAGGACCGGTGGCCGAGGGGCGCGAGTTGAAAACAAAGAGAACACAAGAAATGGTAAAACTAATGAAACTAACTTCTTTTTTTCTGGCTTTTTGTTTGTTGGCTGCCGCCGCTCAGGCGGAAGTGCAAAGCTATGAATGCGACCTACATAGCACACAGGATCGGGGATGGATTCCACGCAAGGTGCTTTTGAGCGTTGATGCAGACGGCAAGCGCGCAAGAGCCTATGACGGAGCAATTCGTGCGTCAAATGAACTGGCAAATACTCCTGTTGAAACACCGGCAGACGCCAAATTCAAGAAAACGGGGAAAGGGGAGTATCGGTTGTCGTGGCGTGTGACTTTGCCAGCTCAGGCAACAGGCGACTACAGGGTCGCATATACTGCAACGCTCAATCCCAAGAACAATGCCATAAAAATGAGGGTCAGCTTCCCGCACGCAAATGTGGGTCTGCGACCATATGGGACAGGCACGTGCAAACCAATTGCGTCTGCAGGCCTGTACTAGGCGAATACTAAGCCATCGCGTCAATTGCGGCGCTTAACCTGTCAGCAAAAATGTTTTGAAGCCGGAAAGTGTCGAAGCTTTGGTCATACACTCAAAGCTTCGACAGGTCTCGTCACTTGTCTGGCAGTGAGTGTAGAACGAAAGTAGCTCAGCCAATTCCTCCATACGATCCAGTCGTGTCTTCGGCTCCAACAGTCCCGCATGTGTAGAAAGATAAAGGGCAGGGCGCTGTTGTTTCAGCCATGGCACCAGCGTCGGCAGCACCGAAAATTCGGCGCCTTCGATATCCATCTTCACCAAAGACACGGCGGACAGATCGTTCACTGCGGCGAACTGATCCCAGGCAATCGTCAGGGCATCGGTTCCGTGCGCGCCGTCGTGCAGAAGGGAACTGGTAGAATCTCCGGGCTCGCCACGAACCGAGGCCATGCGGGCGACACCGAACTTATCCGACAGCGCGACACCCAAGGCGGAAACGTTATGAATGTCATTCAGGTCAAGGTTCCAGGCCAGGTGGCGGAACGCTGTGGGATCTGGCTCAAAACACCAGACATGGCGAGCCTTGCGCGCGCCGTATAAAACGGTCGGTCCGATCCATGCGCCGATATCCAGGTAATCGCTTTCAGGCGAAAGATACCGGTCGAGAACAGCAAAGGTTTCAGGCTCCCACTGGCCTGTGGAGGCTTTGCGCCAGAACTTTGAGTGATAAGGGTCCAGACGAAACGGCTCGCCGTTCAGGTTGCCCGCATAGTAACCGCGGGCGCGGTAGAACATCTTGCGCGCCTGTGTCAGCATCGCCTGCCTCCGGGTTTTCTTGTCTCGGCCCTTGACCTGCGGCGGCTGCCAAAGCATTTAACCTTGGGAACCGCAACTCAAATTTAAACAGGGGGCCGACATGGCTTTTGAACTTCCTGATCTTCCTTATGCACATGACGCGCTGGCAGCCAAGGGTATGTCCGCGGAAACACTGGAATATCACCACGATCTGCACCACAAAGCCTATGTCGACAATGGCAATAAACTGATCGCCGGCACCGAATGGGACGGCAAGTCGCTGGAAGAGATCATCGTTGGCACCTACGACGCAAATGCCGTCGCGCAGAACGGTATCTTCAACAACATCAGCCAGCTGTGGAACCACAACCAGTTCTGGGAAATGATGGGCCCCGGCGATAACGCCATGCCCGGTGAGCTTGAGAAAGCTCTGACCGAAAGCTTTGGTTCGGTTGATGAATTCAAATCGCAGTTCAGCGCCGCTGGTGCCGGTCAGTTCGGCTCGGGCTGGGCGTGGCTGGTCAAGAATGCTGACGGCTCGCTGACCGTGACCAAGACTGAAAACGGCGTGAACCCGCTTTGCTTTGGTCAGACTGCGCTGCTGGGTTGTGACGTTTGGGAACACTCATACTACATCGACTTCCGCAACAAGCGTCCGGCTTATCTGTCGAACTTCCTCGACAATCTGGTGAACTGGGAAAACGTCGCGTCGCGGATGTAAGTCATTGAACCGACGCCGGTTTATCAAGGGCCTGCTGGCGGTGACGCTGGCAGGCCTAATCACATCAGTCTACGGGTTTTTCATCGAACCCGCCCTGCGGCTGCGCGTGCGAAAATGGCGCGTCCGGCGAGAGGATTGGACTGCGCCGCCGCTCAGGATTGCCGTACTGGCAGATTTGCATCTGGGCGAACCTTTGGTCGGGCTGGACCGAATAAAACAGGTGGTACGGCGTACGAATGCGCTTGCGCCGGATATGATCCTGCTTCTGGGTGATTTCTTCGCAAGCCACAAAGGCGTTTTGCGTCCTGTCGAAATGAAAGATCTGGCACCGGTTCTTGCCAACCTTGAGGCCAAGAACGGCGTCTTTGCTGTACTTGGCAATCACGACTGGTGGGATGACCGGCAGGCGCAGCGCCGTGGTGCTGGCCCCAACCAATATGTCGATGCGCTGGAGCAGAGCGGAATTACGGTTTTGTCGAATACCGCCATCAAGCTAGAAGCTCTTGGTTTCTGGTTGGCGGGTCTTGAAGATCAGCTTGCGATCTGGCGCAACGGTAAACCGCAGGGGCTGGATGATCTGTCGGGGACACTGGCGCAAATCACCGATGATGCCCCGGTTGTGATGATGGCGCATGAGCCCGACATCTTCCCTCAAGTGCCCGACAGGGTGGCTTTGACGCTATCCGGTCATACGCATGGCGGTCAGATTCGTCTGTTTGGCTGGTCGCCGATCGTGCCCTCCAAATACGGCAACAGATATGCCTATGGGCATGTGCGCGAAGGCGGGCGTGATTTGGTTGTGTCCGGCGGAATCGGATGTTCCATCCTTCCGGTTCGATTTGGTGTAACCCCCGAGATCACGGTTATCGAACTGTCTGCCTAAAGACCTGAGGCTTCACCAAATCGACCAGCCCAATGTCTTGCCCGCATATGTGCGGCAACGATGCACAGCTGCTTTCGGTCAGACTCTTTCGCGACCTGCCGGGTTTACCGCAGCTTGTCGCGCAGGGCCGTCATCGCTGTTTCTGCATCTTCAGCCCAAATGACAAAGTCACCCAGTGATCGATCAGCAAAGCCTTGCCCGATCACCTGATGCAACAGGGTTTTCAACGCATCCCAATAGCCGTTCACATTGACGATGACGATGGGTTTGTCGTGCAGGCCCAGCTGCCGCCAGGTCAGCGCTTCAAAAAGCTCGTCCAGTGATCCCGGCCCACCGGGCAGGACAACAACGGCGTCAGCGTTCATGATCATGACCTTTTTCCGCTCGTGCATGGTTTCGGTGATCACGAAATGGGTCAGGTCGGTCTTGCCGACCTCTCGTTTGACCAGATGCACCGGAATGACACCAAAGGTCTCGCCACCGGCTTGTTGCGCGGCCCGGGCGACTTCGCCCATCAGCCCGACATCTCCGGCACCGTAAACCAGCCGCCAGCCTTCCTGCGCAAGCAGGCTGCCAAACTGTCGTGCGGTTTCAGAATAAGCTTTCTCGGCCCCATTGCGTGACCCGCAATACACACAGACGGATTTCTGAGACATGAAAGAGACGCTCCGGGGTTGTGTCAGAGGTTTTGACCCCTGATAGCGGGATTGATAGATTGGCTCAACTGTCCGCTGGAAGGCTTTTGAAGACAAAGCTTTTGTACGGCGGGGTGAAAGGAAAACAATGGACGCCAAATCGGGAAACGGAAGCTCGGGCAATTTTGTCTGGGGTGTGATTGCGGGTCTGGTTGCCGTGCTGGGTGTTGGGGGTTTGTATCTGTCCGGCGCTTTCACCAAAGCGCCAGAGCCTGAGGCGGGTGCACCGCAGGAACCCGTGTCTGTTGCAGCCACGCAACCGCAGGAACAAGCGGCCGAAGCGCCTGCGGAAACTACCACAACAGAACCAGCTGAGCAGGCCGCCGTGACACCGGATGAGGTACCAACCGCTGATCCCGCCGAAGACACGGCTGCGGCAACAGATGTTGTTTCAGACACAGATACCACAACGGCCCAATCGGAAGAGAATGTACAGGCACCCACGGCCCCCCCGGTTTTGGATCAGATTTTTGTTGAAGCAGACGGAACGGCGCTTTTGTCAGGTGACGCCGAACCGGGCAGTCAGATTGAGGTTCTGTTGAACGGTGAAACCGTGCACACATTCACGGTGGACAGCAGCGGGCAGTTCGCCGAGTTCGTCTCGATCCCCTTCAGCGATGCCGCGCAGGGGCTAATCCTGCGCAGCAAAAGCGGCGGGCAAACAACCCGGTCTGACGACTATCTGATCGCCGCTCTGCCGAAGCCGGTCGAGGAAGAGCCGGTTGCGCAGCAAACTGATGCTGCCGATCAGGGCGAAACAACCGAAGCTGAAGAACAGATAGCCTCGGCGGTTGTCGATCCAGAGACCGAAACCCCAGCTGAAACCGAAACATCAGACCCTGTGGCGACCGCGCCAGAAGCCAGCGAAGCGCAGGTTGCCGACCAGTCGGCAGAGACATCTGAAACGGGTCAGCAGATCGCGGTACTGCGGTCGGGCGAAGAAGGCGTTGAACTCGTGCAACCGCCCGTGGTTCGGGATACCCCGCCGGAACAGGTCGCGCTGGATACAATCGGGTATTCCGAAACCGGTGACGTCCAGTTGACCGGGCGAGTACAGGACGGGGCGGCCATCAGGGTGTATCTGGACAATCGTCTGGTTGCCGACCTTGCTCCGGAACAGGATGGATCCTGGCGGAGTGATCTGGACGGTATCGACCCCGGTGTTTACACGTTGCGTGTTGACGCGGTGAACACGGACGGGAAGGTCCTCAGCCGGGTCGAAACCCCGTTCAAACGCGAGCCTGTGGAAGTTTTGGAAGCAGCATCAGGTGGCGGTGACGGAACGGCCGCGCAGGACAACGCCCCGGCAATTCGGTCGGTCACTGTGCAGCGGGGTGACACGCTGTGGGCGATCTCGCGTGACCGCTTTGGCGATGGCATCCTGTATGTGCGCTTGTTCGAAGCCAACCGCGACTTGATCCGCGACCCGGATCTGATCTATCCGGGGCAAATCTTTACGATACCGGAATAATCAACGCGCTGGCCCTTTGCGGGCCAGAGCCTTTCTCTGACCGCAGACAAGGTACGTGATGAGACGAACATCTCCGATGGCCTCGAGTGACGGGGTGCAGAGCGGCGAGCGCAGTTCAGGCTGGCGGACAATCCGCAAGGTTGCGCCCTACCTCTGGCCGCAGGACGAGGTTTGGGTAAAGCGCCGCGTGGTTATCGCAATGGCGATGCTGGTTCTGGCCAAACTGATCGCGGTCTATACCCCGATCCTATACAAAGGCGCCGTTGATTCTTTGGCAGGTGAAGGCGTGCCGCCGCTGGCGCTGGGCGCAGTGGGTGTGACGGTTGCCTACGGCGTGGCGCGTATGATGACGGTTGGGTTCCAGCAACTGCGGGACGCCGCCTTTGCACCTGTCGGACAGCGGGCCTTGCGGGCGCTGGCGTTGGAGACGTTCCGGCATATCCATAACCTGTCCATGCGTTATCACGTCTCGCGCCGCACCGGCGGGCTGAGCCGTATCATCGAGAGGGGCGTCAAAGGCGTGGAATTCCTGCTGCGATTCCTGCTGTTCTCGATCGGGCCGCTGATCCTTGAGCTGTTGCTGGTTGCGATCATCCTGATGTGGTTGTTCGACGTCTGGTATCTGGTCGTCGTCGCCGTCACCATCGGCCTTTATATCTGGTTCACCTTTGCCGTGACCGAATGGCGGGTAAAGCTGCGGCGTGAGATGAACGATCAGGACACCGAAGCCAATCAGCGCGCCATTGACAGTTTGCTGAACTTCGAAACCGTCAAGTATTTCAACGCGGAAGCGCGCGAAGCTGCACGTTACGACGTGTCGATGAAAGCCTATGCCGGGGCGGCGCTGAAAACCGCCTATTCGCTGGCGTTTTTGAACTTCGGCCAATCCTTCCTGATTACCTGCGGTCTGATCGGAGTTATGGTTCTGGCAGCAATTGGCGTTCAGAATGGAAACCTGACCGTGGGCGACTTTGTCATGGTCAACGCGTATATGATCCAGATCACCGTTCCGCTGAACTTTCTGGGGACGGTCTATCGTGAGATCCGGCAATCGCTGGTTGATATGGGGCAGATGTTTGATCTGCTCGAACAACCTGCCGAAGTCACCGATCAGCCTGATGCACCCGAGCTTGTTGTCAAAGGTGGTGAGGTCACACTTGAGAATGTGCATTTTGGGTATGACCCCGAAAGGGAAATCCTCAAGGGTGTTTCCTTGATGGTTCCGGCCGGACAGACGGTCGCAATCGTCGGGGCGACTGGGTCTGGCAAGTCGACCATCGGGCGGCTGTTGTTCCGGTTTTACGACGTGACCAAAGGCGCGCTGAAGATCGACGGGCAGGACGTTCGGGACGTGACCCAGACCAGCCTGCATGCAGCGATCGGCGTTGTGCCACAGGATACAGTGCTGTTTAACGACACCATTCGCTACAACATTGCGTATGGGCGCGACGATGCCACCCCTGGGGATGTCGAGGCCGCAGCCCGCGCCGCTCAGATTCATGACTTTATCACTTCGCTGCCCGACGGGTACGACACCATGGTGGGTGAGCGCGGTCTGAAACTGTCCGGCGGCGAAAAACAACGGGTTGGCATAGCGCGGACATTGCTGAAGAACCCTCCGATCCTGTTGCTGGACGAGGCGACCTCGGCCCTGGATACCGACACGGAACAGGACATCAAGGATGCGCTGGCGCGCGCAGGGGAAGGGCGGACCGTGATCACGATTGCCCATCGCCTCAGCACCATTGCCGAGGCTGATCGGATTGTTGTTCTTGAGGCCGGTGAGATCATCGAACAGGGCACACATGACGAACTGTTGGCACGGTCTGGGCGATATGCTCAACTGTGGAACCGCCAGCAGTCGGACAGTGAGGCCGCCTGAGGGGCTCATCTTGCCCTGCGGAATGTGCTAGGATGCGCTGCGCATGAAGGTGAACGCCATGATCAATGGATTAGCAAGACGAATTGTACCTGTCGCTGTGGCGGTTCTTCTTCCGGCTATGGTCGCAGCTGACCCGATCGAGGGCGTTTGGAAGACCGAGCCTGATCGCAAGAACCTGATCTCGCATATCAAGATATCCGCCTGCGCGGACAAGTTCTGCGGCACGATACTTTCGGCTTTTGATTCATCAGGCAAGGAGGTTCAAACGCCGAATATTGGGAAAAAGCTGTTCTGGGATGTGTCGAGCGAAGGCGGTGGAAAATACGGCGGGGGTGAGTTCTGGGTTCCCCTGATCGACGTTGACGCTGTTCCTCAGATGACGTTGCAGGGAAACAAGCTCATGGTCAAAGGCTGTGAACACGCGATTTGCGCGCACCAGACATGGTCCAGATTGTGACGACAGAAAACGAAAAGGACCGGAAATCCCGGTCCTTTCATTCTTATTCTGCGGCTTTTAGCGGCGATCCCGGAACCTGATCTATAGGCTCGTCTCGTGACCGGGCTTCGGATTGTGACGGTTCATCCCACACAATCTCGGTCGCCTGTAGTTTGCGGGCCGAGCGACCAATAGCCATGTCCTGCGCGATCTGACTGGACCGCCCCGCAGTCACACGGGCAAGCCCGCGGCTGAGCCAGACAGCGTAAGTTGTCACCCAGACACGCAGTGCCAGAAGCGACGGCGTCACGATCAGTGTAAGAACAGTGGCGATGCCAAGACCGAAGACAACCGCTGTGGCCAGCTGTTTCCACCACAGGGCGGTGGGACTGTCGATGGAATAGCCGCCATTGATAAAGTCCAGCGAAAGCCCAAACATCATCGGGGTCAGACCGGCCATCGTGGTCAACGTGGTCAGCAGAACCGGGCGGATGCGGGATTCCGCAGTGCGGACGATTGCATCGATCCTCGGCATATAGGCGCTGTATTCCTGATAGGTATCGATCAGAACAATGTTGTTGTTCACCACAATTCCCGCCAGCGCAACGATGCCGGTGCCGGTCATGATGATCGAGAAGGGTTGCTCCATCACGATCATGCCGATCAGAACCCCGGTGGTCGAAAGAACAACCGCCAACAGCACCAATACCGAGTTGTAGAACGAGTTGAACTGGGCGAGCAGGATCACGAACATCAGCCCCAATGCGCCCATGAAGGCGTTCACCAGAAATGCGCCGGATTCTTCCTGCTCTTCCTGATCACCGGTCCATTGCCAGCTGATCGAGTTGGCAAAGGGGCTGGTTTCCAACCATTCGGTCAGTACTGCGATCCGCTCATTCGGGTTGATCAGGGCGAACTGCGCGTCTCCCGCGTCAATCACGCTACGTAGCTGGTCTATATTCTCTGCACCGGTCAGTTGAACCAGTTCGTAGGACTTTCCTACGTCGCCGTCCAACACGGTGCCGGTTGGAGTGTAGACGTCGGTCACTTCGCGCATTACAGCTAGACGTTCTTCTTTCCCGTCCGGCCCTTTGGTCACAACCTTGCTCAGACCCGGTTCAACATCCGCTTTGACGTCATAGTAACGTTGCTGGTCGACACGGTTGATCTGGGCCAGTTTGGCCACGGGTTCCCGGGTCACGAAGTTCGACAGCGGAACCAACCCGTCCGGAGTGCGGACCTTGAGCGTATCCAAAGTCGACAGCACGCGATCCTCTTCCGGCAATCGGACACGGATCTCGATCTCTTCATCCGTATTGTCTGGGCGCATCTCACCCAACAGGATGCCGCGTGTCACAAGCTGCACCATGGCACCAACAGTGGCTACATCAGCGCCGAACCGACCAGCTTTGGCCACGTCGACATCGATCTGCCAATCGATACCAGGCAGGGGCAGGGTATCTTCGGTTTTGATCAGCCCCGGCGTTTCGTCAAAGACCTGGCGCGCGGCGACGGTGGCCGATCTCAATTCGTCCCAACCGTCCCCCTTGATACGCAGGTGAACCGGTTTGGCCGAGGCCGGGCCCTGTTCCAATGCCAGGATTTCAACAACGATACCGGGTATTGTCGCCAGTTTGGCGTTAAGATCGCCGATTACGTAATCGCCATCATATTCGGGTGCCACAAAGTGGCGCTCAAACAATCCCCACAAAGCGGATTCCGAAACGTTCGGACGATCTTCCCATGGGATAATTTCAAACTGGACCCGCCCCACCGTGTCCGCCGGTGCCTGCGCGCCGCCGGTATTCTGGTCAAGACCGCCTTCGCCGGCAAAGGAAAAGACGTTGATTACCGCCGGATGAGATCCAATGATCTGTTCGGCCTGCAGGACCATCTTGTCTTTTTCTGCCAGTGACAGGTTGCCACGGGCACGGACGTAAGCTGTTGCCTGTTCCGGTTCGCTTTCAACGAAAAATTCGACACCTCTTGATTCCTGTGGGAACCAGACGAAGGTCACAAAATACACGGCAGAGAAAACTGCCGCCAGCGACACGATCGGCATGATCGGGTTGCCGACAAGGAACCGGATCACATGCCCGAAAGGTGTGTGTTCGTCAGCGGTGTGGACGTGGTTTTCTTCCGCCCGCTCGAACTTGGCCGCGCTCAGTGTTACAGACCCGGCAAAGGCCCCGAACAGGAACAGCAGGGCACCAGCGACCACTCCTCCGGGCAGTAGATAGTCAGGGTTCAGAACCTGCATCGCACCCAAGAAGATCATATAAAGCGACGGGGGCACCATCACTGCCCGAACCCACCACCGGGTACGCGCACGGAGCCAGTTCGAAGACCGGTCGAAAACGCGGCTCAGACGTCCCGAAACACCGCCCATGACCGGCAGGTAGATCAGCGCCACAATCAGCGAAGCCGACAGAACAAAGATCAGCGTGACGGGCAACATCCCCATGAATTCGCCCGGAACGCCGGGCCAGAAGAGCATGGGTAGGAAGGCACATAGCGTCGTCGCGGTCGAGGATACGATGGGCCAGAACATGCGTTGGGCCGCCTCGACATAGGCATGCATCGGGCCGACGCCTTCCTTTATTCTCTTGTCAGCATATTCCACGACCACGATGGCACCGTCGACCAACATCCCTACGGCCAGAATGAGGCCGAACATCACAATGTTCGAGATACTGATGCCCATGACCGCCAGAAATGCGAAACACAGCAGGAACGAGGTCGGAATTGCAAAGCCCACCAAAAGCGCGGCCCGCGTACCCAAAGAGGCCAGAACCACGATCATCACCAGAGCGATTGCGGTCAGAACCGAGCCTTCAAGCTGGCTGACCATCGAACCGACAATGCGGCTCTGGTCGTTCGACGTTCCAAGCTCGACCGCGGCCTGAAGCTCGGGCGGCCATTTGGTCTTGGCCTGAGCTATGGTTTCTTTCACCTGCGTAACGGTGTCGATCAGGTTATAGCCCTTGCGTTTGACAACTTGCAGCGCGACGGTCGCCTCGCCGTTGAAGCGGGCGGTACCTTCGCGATCTTCAAATGTGTAGTTGATCTGCGCAAGCTCACCCAGCGTTACAACCCGGTCGCCATTGACCTTGATCGGCAAGCCATAAACATCCTGCGCCGTTTTGAACGACGATGGAATCTTGACCGAGAATGTACCCTGCGCAGTTTCGACCTCGCCTGCCGCGATCAGCTGGTTGTTGTTTCGCACGACATTGATCAGCTCGTCTGCGGTCACGTTGTATGCTTCAAGCCGCAATGGGTCGATAACGACCTCAAGCAACTCGTCACGATTGCCCGCGATACCCGCTTCGAGAACGGAATCCAGCGCCTCAAGCTCGTCCTGCAAATCCTTGGCGACACGGGCCATTGTGCGTTCCGGAACGGCACCGGTCAGATTGACGATGACGATCGGGAACTCGGAAAAGTTGATTTCCGTCAGCGAGTATTGTTCCGCACCTTCGGGAAAATCAGCCTGGGCCGTGTTCATGGCATCGCGCACGTCCGCCATGATCGAGGTTTTGTCCCAGCCAAATTCAAACTCCAGCGCGACCCCGGCATAACCTTCGGCCGCAGTCGACGTCATTTCCTTGAGCCCGTCGAGATCCGCCAGTTCGGTCTCCATCGGCTTGACCAAAAGGTTTTCTGAGTCTTCCGCTGAAATCCCGGGAAACTGCACCGAAACGAAAAGGGCAGGGATTTCGATATCCGGTTCACCCTCTTTCGGAAGCGAGACATAGGCTAAGCCGCCTACGACCAGTGAAATGGCGATGAACGCCATAACCATTCGGGCCCTGCCTGCGGCCCATGCGACGATACCCGTCATTGCGAGGCTTCCCGATAAGTTGGTGCAACGGTAACACCGCGGATCACGAATTCCTGCCCGACCACGATGATATCAACCGTTTCCGGAAGACCGTCGATCCAGATACCTTCGGCGGTGTCGCGCAGGATGCGGACTGGCATGAAGTCAACAACGTTGCCTGCGCCAACTGTGCGCACACCCAATTGCCCTTCGTTGCTAAGAGTCAGCGCCGATTGCGGCAGCAGGTGGGCTTTCGCGCCCTCGGCGGCGATGCTGATTGTCGCCGTCTGACCGTCGCGAATGGTCAAGTCGGGGTTCGGAACGGTGATTTCCACCTCGAATGTACGTGTTGTCTCGTCCGCGGACCGGCTCAGGAACGTGACCCGACCGCCCAGTTGCCGACCGGTCACAAGTGTTGCCGATGCTTCGGACCCAACAAGCACCCGATTGACTTCGGTCTCGGGTACGAAGCCGACCAGCTTGATCGGGTCCAGTTGAATGACAGTCGCGCAAAGTGATCCAGGCTGCATCAGGCTTCCCAGTTCTGCAGTGTCGCTTTCCAGCAAGCCCTTGAAGGGGGCTTTGATGGTCAGGCGGCCAACCTCTCGCTGTGCGGCCTCGACTGCTGCCGCGGCTGCTTCGATGCCTGCACGCGTGGCTTCCAGTCCGGCTTCGGCTGTTTTCACACCGGCTTCCGCTGAGCTCATCACCGCTTCGCTGGAGATGCGACGGGTTTCCGACGCATAGCCGGTTTCAGCCAGTTTGCGCGAGGCTGTCAGATTGATCTCGGCCTCGGCAACAAGCGCATGTGCCTCTGTCAGGCGTGCTTCGGCTTCGGGTATGCGGCTCTGGGCTTCCAGTTTGCCCGCCATGGCTTCGGCCAGTTGTGCCGGGCGCGTGCCGGGATCAAGCTCGCATAATATATCGCCCGCCTCAACAAACGCACCTTTACGTTTAGGTTCAGAGATAACGGTGGACGTGGTTTCCGAAAGTACTTCGACCTGCCGGTTTGCCTTGGTCTGACCGCGCAGCAGCACGGCGCTGTCAATTTCACGCGCTTGCGAGCGCAGGGCGACAACACCCACTGCAGAGATATCGGAGTTATCGGTTTCCGCTGCTTCGTCTTGTGTCGCTTCCCCGGCTTCACCGCGCCCGGCAAAGGCGAACAAGGTGTCACGTTCAAACACCAAAAAATACAGTGCAACAATCACGAGAAGAGCGTTGATGAAAGAAATCAAACGCATACAGTGTTTCTCCTAAGAATCTACGCCATTAAAACTTGGGCTGTTACGCCTTGAAATGGGGTTTGTTCGGCATCTTTTCCATACTGAACTGAATAGTTCGGTTTTCTTTTTTTCGCAAGAGGGAAGCAAAGCGGTCAAAATGTGCAAAATCGGACCCTTGGCTTGGCGTTGGTGCCGGGGTATGACATGGCGCACTTATACAAGATTGACAGCCCGGGGGCATGGATGAGCGATACTGACAGTTTCATTGATGAGGTCACCGAAGAGGTGCGCCGCGACCGGATCTATCTGCTGTTGCGTCGCTGGGGCTGGGTGGGCGTCGTCGCGGTCGTGTTGATCGTAGGCGGTGCGGCTTTCAATGAATACCGCAAGGCTCGGGCCACGGCGCAAGCTCAGCAATTGGGTGACACGATTCTTGCTGCGTTGTCCGAAAATGACCCGGCTGCAAGGGCTGCAGGTCTTGCGCAGGCAGAGGCGATGTCACCGGGCGGGAAAGCCGTGCTGGATATGTTGCTGTCCGCGTCACAGGTCGAATCCGGATCCCGAGAGGACGCGGTCAACAGCCTGAACGCGGTGGCCGTTCAGGGCGACCTGCCCGAGATTTACCGCGCGATTGCAAGCTTCAAATCGCTGCTGTTGCAAGGCGATACCTTGCCTGCCGCCGACCGACGCCAGCAGTTCGAGGCGTTGGCAGCCCCCGGAGCCCCGCTGCGGTTGCTGGCGGAAGAGCAGTTGGCCCTGATTGACGTGGCCGATGGCAATGTCGATGCTGCGCTGGACCGGTTGCAGGCACTGCGGCAGGATGCCGAGGTGGGTATCGACCTGCAACAGCGCGCCGCGCAAATGATCATTGCTTTGGGTGGTGAACCTGAACCTTTGGTGGCGCAGCAAGGCTGACCAGGCGGGACAAAAGACTTAACGACAGGCGAGTTCGGAGTATCATGGTAAAAAGATTTTTTTCCCGCACGGGAATGCCTTTTGCGGCGCTGGCCCTGACCGCATTGGCGGCCTGTGAGCCGCCCGAAGCCATTCTGCCGGGTGAACGCGAGGATATTCGCCCTGTTTCAGATCTTGAAACGGTCGAAAAGCGCGGCTCGCAACCGATCAGCTTGCCGGGGCAACAGGTCAACGCCAATTGGTCCCAAAGTCCGGGAACGCCCGCGTACCGGACCACGCATGCCGCCTTGCGCGCGACGCCACAGCGGATCTGGTCTGTTTCGATTGGGCAGGGTGACTCGCGCAAGCAGCGCATTACCGCCGAGCCGGTGGTTGCGGGAGGATTGATTTTTACACTGGATTCGGGGGCGACCGTTTCAGCGGTCACACCGCAGGGGCAGTTGGCATGGGAGACCGACCTGATCCCGCCAAGTGATGGCGACTCGGATGCAACAGGTGGTGGTTTGGCTTATGCCGACGGCGTCCTTTATGTGTCGTCAGGGTTCGGTCGGCTTACTGCGCTGGACGCCAAATCGGGTTCTGTGCGCTGGCAAAAACGCTTGGAAGCGACTGGCAGCGGCGCACCGCTGGTGAACGACGGGCTGTTATACGTTGTGGCCGGAGACGAAACCGGCTGGGCTGTAAACACCAAGGACGGACGCATAGCCTGGCAATTCGAAGGCACACCAAGCGTCGGGAACGTTCTGGGTGCGCCTGCGCCTGCAATAGCGTCTGATCTGGCCGTATTTGCCTTTGGCTCGGGCGACGTAGCCGCCACGTTCCGCCGCGGCGGTATCCGTCGATGGAACGCGTCTGTGGCAGGGGGGCGTCGCGGGCGCGCTGCGGCACAAATCGTCGATGTGACCGGCGGTCCGATGGTTGTTGGCAACAGTATCTACATCGGCAATCACTCGGGCCGGACCGTCGCATTTGATGCCGCTTCCGGCGAGCGCCAGTGGACGGCGGATGAAGGTGCGGTCGATACAGTCTGGCCTGCGGGCAACAGCATTTTCCTGATCAGTGATCGCAGCCAGCTGGTGCGCCTGAACGCGGCGGACGGGTCTGTCATCTGGGCGCAGGACCTGCCGGGCTTTGTCAAGGACAAGCGTGGCCGCCGGGGACCGATCTTCGCGCACTACGGCCCAATTCTGGCCGGGGGTCGTATTGTCGTTGCATCCAACGACGGGTATCTGCGGTTCTTCAATCCAGTTGACGGAACACTGGTACATCAGGCTGAAGTTCCCGGAGGCGCGACAGCATCCCCCGTTGTGGCCGGGCAGACGCTGTATGTTGTTTCGACCAAAGGTGATCTACACGCTTTCCGTTGACGGCAAGATGCGTTAAAGGGCGCAACTTGAGTCTTGAAAGTAGAGTATCATGTCGCTGACCCTCGCCATCGTGGGGCGCCCGAATGTGGGCAAATCCACATTGTTCAACCGCCTCGTAGGCAAACGTCTGGCGCTGGTCGACGATCAGCCTGGTGTGACGCGTGACTTGCGCGAGGGCGAAGGGCGTCTGGGCGATCTGCGCTTTACCGTAATCGACACGGCCGGGCTTGAAGACGCGACAGATGACAGTTTGCAGGGCCGGATGCGCCGCCTGACCGAGCGCGCCGTGGACATGGCCGATGTCTGCCTGTTCATGATCGACGCGCGGGTCGGGCTGACGCCCACGGATGAGATGTTTGCAGAAATCCTGCGCAAGCGGTCCAAGCACGTGATCCTTGCGGCCAACAAGGCTGAAGGCAGCGCAGCGGATGCCGGGGTGCTCGAGGCATACAATCTGGGTCTGGGTGAACCGGTGCGCATGTCGGGTGAACATGGCGAGGGGATGACCGACCTTTATGCTCAGCTGATGCCATTGGCGGATGCAGCCGAGGAAAAGCAGGTCGAAGAAGCCCCGGAAACAGATATTGAGTTGGATGAAGACGGTGAGGGCGAAATGCCCCTGATCACCGCTGCCAAGCCTTTGCAAGTGGCCGTGGTTGGCCGTCCGAATGCGGGCAAGTCCACGCTGATCAACAAGATCATCGGCGAAGACCGCCTGTTGACGGGACCTGAGGCCGGGATCACCCGTGACGCTATCAGCCTGCGGATCGATTGGGCCGACCCGGATGGAGAAAGCATTCCGATGCGGATCTTTGACACGGCAGGAATGCGCAAGAAAGCAAAGGTACAGGAAAAGCTGGAAAAGCTTTCCGTGTCAGACGGTCTGCGCGCGGTGAAGTTCGCCGAGGTTGTCGTCGTACTGCTGGACGCGGCCATTCCGTTTGAACAACAGGACCTGAGAATTGCCGACTTGGCCGAACGTGAAGGCCGGGCTGTTGTTGTTGCTGTAAACAAGTGGGACGTCGAGGAAAACAAGCAGGAAAAGCTGCGGGAACTGAAAGATGCCTTTGATCGCTTGCTGCCGCAGCTGCGCGGGGCCCCTCTGGTTACCGTCTCGGCGAAAACGGGCCGCGGGCTTGAGAGATTACGCGCCGCCATCCTGCGCGCCCATGACGTCTGGAACCGCCGTGTGCCAACCGCGGCGTTGAACCGGTGGCTGACTGCCATGCTGGAACAACACCCGCCGCCAGCCCCACAGGGCCGCCGCATCAAGCTGCGCTATATGACCCAGGCGAAAACGCGGCCGCCGGGTTTTGTTGTGATGTGTTCTCATCCCGATAAGATGCCCGAAAGCTATACCCGCTATCTGGTCAACGGGTTGCGTCAGGACTTTGACATGCCTGGCACCCCAATCCGTCTGACGCTGCGCGGGCAGGGCGACAAGAACCCGTATAAGGGGCGGCGCAAGAAAAATGCGGGCGCATTGGCCAAGCATCTCAAGGGCCGCGCGTAACTGCGCCAATTTTCAGCATCTTACCTCACGGGGGCGTGACAGTTTCTGTTCTCCGCGCTAGCATTCATGCGTGTGCATTTGTTTGGGCAAGCACTGCTTGCACGCGGACTAGCCGCACCTAGATTTGAACAGAAAACTGAACGGCCATCGTAAGGAGACGGCTGGATGGATTTGAGGGAATATACAAGACATTACGCGGTGCAGGACAACAGATTGGCCGCGGCAAGTTATTTTGGCACATTTGCGGTGTATTTCGCGTCGCTGACCGTTGCGATCACATTTGTTGATCGATGGTACATCATGATACCCGCCGGGATCGTGTTCGCCTTTGCCGCAGTACGGCTTTATGTGCTGCAACATGATTGCGGGCACCACTCTCTGTTCGAGACACGTATGCAAAACGAATGGGCAGGGCATGGCCTGTCTCCCTTCACTTTCGCCCCGTTCGAGGTGATGAAACAGAACCACAATTTGCACCATGCGGGCATCGGAAATCTTGAGCACCGCGAGACAGGTGAAATTCACACGATGACCCTGCGAGAGTGGAATGCAGCTGATTGGAAAACACGTTTGTTTTACCGGCTGTATCGCAATCCGTTCATCCTGGTTCCGGTCGGCGCGTTGTTCACCTACTTCATCCGATACCGCTGGCCCAAGAATACGGCGCGTTTTGGCGCCAAAGGTGTGGTGTTGCACAACCTGTCGATCGTTGTTTTTCTTGGATTGTTGTATCTGATCGCGGGTATGACGGGCATTTGGGTCTGGCTGGTGTTTTCCTTTTTGGGTGGAATGCTGGGCGTCTTCCTCGTTTATCTTCAGCACAACTTCGAAGACACCTATTGGGATCGCCGCCCTGACCTGAATCCTCAGACAGCAGCGCTTGAGGGGTCATCCGCGCTGGATTTCGGATGGTGGTTCGATATGGCTGTGGCTTGCATCACGTTGCATGATATCCACCATTTCAACGCGCGTATCCCATCATATCGCCTGCGTGCCTGCCACTATAACCTGCCGCCGGAATATACCCCCCGCCGGATCAAATTTCCCGAGGCCGTGGCAGCATTGAACCTGAAGCTATGGGACGAAAATGCCAAGCGCCTTGTACCCTTTCCGAGAGACAACCGAGCCGCTGGTCTTGCCCATAACTAAGCTGGCAGAACAGGGGCGACCACCACACAGCTTGCGGGCTCGTGTATCTTTTGTATATACGAGCCGGTAGCGAGACAGAGAGAGGACCTATAATGACCGCTGTGACCGACATAAAAGGTGTAGGAGAGGCACTTGGCCAGGCCCTTGTTGCCAATGGCTTCAAGACGGCCGAGGCGATAGCCAAGGCCACTCCTGCTGATTTGGTCAAGGTCCCTCGGATCGGTGAGGCGCGCGCGTTGGTTTTGATTGCATCTGCCAAAGATGCCGTTGCTGCAAAACCGCCTGCTGCGAAACCGGCAACACGCCGAACTGCGGCCCGGACGCCCGCGACGCGCAGACCGACCGCACGCAAAGCCGCACCCCGCAAAACAATCGCCGCAGCCGCAGTCGAGAAACGGGTCGAGGAAGCCGCACGCAAGGCGGCAGAAGAAAAAGCAGCCGCCGAAAAAGCCGAGGCTGCTGAAAAGAAAAAGGCCAAAGCCAAGGCCAAGGCCGAAAAAGCCGCGAAGAAGCGCAAAGAGATGGAAGCCGCCTTTTCCAAGGCCAAAGACAAGGTGAAAGCCAAGTCGAAAAAGGACAAAAAGTCAAAAAAGGACGGAAAAAAGAAAGACGGCAAGAAAGGCGGAAAGAAGAAGGACAAGAAAAAAGCGAAGAATTAAAACCTCTTCGCCTTCAGTTGATGTCCTAACCGGTGCCTGACGGTGCCGGTTTTGTGTGTCAGGCCAAAGTACCGTCAAGTTGTAGGGTCAGCTTGCCGCCCAGATAGGGGCCAAGTACCTCGGGCAGCGAAACAGTGCCGTTTTCATTCTGACCATTCTCCAGAACTGCGATCAGGCAACGTCCGACAGCCAGACCGGAACCGTTCAGAGTATGAACAAATTCGGGTTTGCCACCACTTTCAGGCCTGAACCGGGCATTCATCCGGCGTGCCTGAAACGCGCCTGTAGTCGAGACCGAGCTGATCTCGCGATAGGTGTCCTGTCCGGGCAGCCACGCTTCGATGTCATAAGTGCGGCGCGCGCCAAAGCCCATATCACCGGTGCACAAAACAACAGTGCGATAGGGGACGCCCAACTGTTCCAGCAGATCCTCGGCGCAGCGCAACATGCGCTTTTGTTCGTCATCTGACGCGTCGGGATGGGTGATCGAGACCATCTCGACCTTTTCGAATTGGTGCTGGCGCAGCATTCCTGCAGTGTCCTTGCCCGCGCTTCCTGCCTCGGACCTGAAACAGACGGTATGGGCGGTCATACGGATGGGCAGGGCAGACTCTTCAAGAATGTCACCGGCCACTGAATAGGTCAGCGTGACCTCGGAGGTCGGGATCAGCCACCAGCCATTGGTCGTCTGATAGCTGTCGTCACCGAATTTAGGCAGTTTATCAGTGCCATACATCGCCTCATCCCGAACCAGAACCGGTGTCTGCATTTCTGTCAGACCGTTCTTGTCGATATGTGTGTCCAACATGAACTGGGCCAGCGCACGGTGGAGCCGGGCAACCCCCTTGGACAGGTTCACAAACCGGCTGCCGCTGGTTTTGGCGGCGGTTTCGAAATCCATTGCGGCTGCGACGGCGGGAATGTCGTAGTGCTCTCTCGGTGCAAAGCTGAAATCGCGCGGGGTGCCCCAGCGGTTGACTTCGACATTGTCGTTTTCGTCCGCGCCTTGCGGCACGTCATCGGCGGGCAGGTTGGCGATGCGGGCCAGTTGATCGGTTAGCAAGGCATCCAGATCCTTGGCCTCGGTCTGCATCCGGGCGACTTCGGCCTTTTTCTCGGCGACCAGCGCGCGCAGGCGTTCGAATTCAGCCTCGTCGCCGCGCCCTTTGGCTGCACCGACTTCCTTGCTGGCCTTGTTTTGTTCGGCCTGTGCGGTTTCGGCAGCCAGAATCTTGGAACGCCGGCTTTCGTCCAGCCTCAGCAGATCTGACGACACCGGCGCGTCCCCACGGCGCGCTAGGGCGGCGTCGAAAGCGGCAGGGTTTTCGCGAATGGCGCGGATGTCGTGCATGTCTCAGATCCTTGAATGCGTGAATCACTGAACCCGCTTATGCACCATCTGCGGGGCAGGGTGTAGCACCGGTTACGACTTATCAGCGTCTTCGTGGGTTTCATGCGCCAGATGGCCCTCCCATGCCCCGGCCGGTATTTTAGGCTCAGGCGGGTCAGCCACATAAGAAGGCGTCATGATCTGCACATTGTTTTCGTTAAATACCGCAACAATGTTTCGATGCAGGTCCGAGCGGATTTTGGGAATGATGCTGCCGCGGGTGGTATAGCCGTTGATCTGATAGTTGATCGCGTAATCGGCCAACGCCGTCCACAACACAAAAGGTTCGGGATTGGCCTTGATACCTTTGGTGCGGTTGGCGGCCTCAATCAGCATCGCCTCAACCTTTTCAGGGGGTTCTTCGTAGCCGATGCCAACGGTCGTGTGCAGCAACAGCCCGTTACCATCAGTTTTCTTCGAAAAGTTCACGACATCTGAATTCATCAACTGTGCATTGGGGATTGAAATCAGTTCGTTCTTGATCGACTTAAGATGGGTCTCCATCAGTTTGATCTGAACGACATCGCCGATATGGTCTCCGATCTGTATGCGGTCGCCGATCGAGGTAGACCTGCGGTAAATCACAAACAGCCCGGCCAGCATATTGGACACGACCGAATTCGCGCCCAAAGACAGCATGGCGCCGACCAGAATGGTCAATCCCTGGAACGCGGCCGAGTCTGAGCCCGGAATATAGGGAACCGCAAAAACCAGCGCGATCAGAATAACGACGACACGGGCAATGTTGAACGTCGGGTTGACCCAGTGTTTTTCGAAATCACCCATTTCGAACGAACCGGCTTCGACCGCATCAAAGAACACGCGCAGACCTTTGATGATATACAGCGTGACCCATGTGATCAGGCCCAGCATAATCAGATTGGGGATATAGCTGAGGATGCCCCGGAAGATAAGCAGCACCGGCTCGGTCAGATAGGTTAGCAGAAGCTGTGCGAAATATCTGGTTTCCGCAAAAGCCAAAAGAACAAAGGACAGGTAATAGTAGAAACCGAGAAAGAAGATGATCAGCAGCACGAAGTTCAGACCATAGCGGATAAGGGCCGCGATTGCTTCGGCCTGAACGCTTTTGGCTGTCGCCGTTTCGACATCCTTTAAGTAGCGTTTTACCAGCTTCAATGTGCGACGCCTGATCCGACGGTGCAGCCACAGGATTGTGACAACAAACAGGGCAAATCCCAACGTCCAGGCAGCCGCTTCGATAGCACCGGAAACGCGCGCCTGATCGGTTCGGTTGGCTCGATACGCCTCAATGGATTGTTTGATCGCATTGCCATGCAAAACGCTCAGAACACTTAGTTCCATCTGATCCAGTTCAGAGTCAGCTTTAGTAACGATCGAGATTCTTTGGCCATCGGCCAGAATCCAGATGCCAAATTCGGTCTCTTCATATGTGATCTCGACCAAAGGTGCTTCCGACGCTTCCGCAACCGCAATGATCTTGTTCTGTACGTCCTCGGCGCGCTCCGGAGCAGGCAGAGCGCTTGATCCTCGCACCTGAAACAGAACGTCCCCGTCCACGATGACCGGGGCCATGAACGTGTCCGATTCCGAAGTCT
This sequence comes from Ruegeria sp. P8, assembly GCF_056534665.1. Taxonomy (NCBI): domain Bacteria; kingdom Pseudomonadati; phylum Pseudomonadota; class Alphaproteobacteria; order Rhodobacterales; family Roseobacteraceae; genus Ruegeria; species Ruegeria sp. P8. The sequence goes on along the minus strand of NZ_JBQERC010000004.1, from coordinate 61,718 downwards.
CGGACAGGGGCGATTCAGCGGGTGCTTCCTGCGACAAGGCCGCACCAGACAGCCACACGCTCACCGACAGGGCAGTCAGTAAATAAAGCAACGAAAGGAAAGGCTTGAGTGGCCGTGTCATGTGTCCCCCTTCAGATAAACTATACCCGGTTTCGGTTATGTTCCTAGGACATATCTGCAACGCTTTGCCCGTAGTTGCCGGGACATGCCTGTATTCAAGTGGGTTACATGACCGCCTTTGCTTGCAAACCGACATTTCAAAGCATAGGTTCCGCCCAAATTTGCGGAACTGTGCCGCAAGACTAGAACAAAGGAATGTCCCATGGATGGTGGCGCAATCGCCCAGTTTCTCCCGCTGATCCTGATCTTCGCGATCATGTATTTCCTGCTGATCCGTCCGCAGCAAAAGAAGATGAAGGAACATCAGGCCATGGTTGATGCCGTGCGTCGGGGTGATCAGGTGATCACGCAAGGCGGCGTGATCGGCAAGGTATCGAAGGTCAAGGAAGGCGATAACGAGATCGAGGTCGAAATCGCCGAGGGCGTCAAGATTCGCGTGGTCAAATCGACCATCGCCCAGGTTCTTAACAAGACCGAGCCGGCGAAGTAACTTCGCGCGACAATTCCTTGAAAAGGCAGGGTAATGCTGCAATTTGATACCTGGAAGCGGGTTCTGATCTGGCTGGTCTGCGTGACCGGTCTGCTCATGGCCCTGCCAAACGCGTTTTACACGCGGGTCGAGCAATCCAACGACGCCAAGGCTGCGATCGAGCTGGGCAATGACACGCCGCAGATACAGGCTGAAGCCGCGCAATGGCCGAACTGGCTGCCGTCATCCCTGGTCAATCTTGGCCTCGACCTGCGCGGCGGTGCGCATCTGCTGGCTGAAGTTCAGGTGCAGGACGTCTACGAATCCCGGATGGAGGCGATGTGGCCGGAAATCCGCGACGCGCTGCGCGATGAACGTGCCACGGTGGGAACCATCCGCCGTCAGGACTCGGCCGCGGATGAGATTCGCGTGCGCATCAGCCAGCCCGAAGGAATGCCACAGGCGTTGGAGGTTGTTCGCGGTCTGGCCCGGCAGGTGCAGACCCTGACAGGTGTAGGTGCCACAGATATCGAAGCCCGCGCGGATGGCGACACGATTGTTGTTCAACTGTCCGAGGCAGAAAAACTGGCCTCGGATGATCGCACGGTGCGTCAGGCGCTGGAAATCATCCGCCGCCGGATCGACGAAGTCGGTACGCGAGAGCCCACAATCCAGCGTCAGGGGACGGATCGCATCCTGATTCAGGTGCCGGGTATCGGCAGTGCGGGCGAACTTAAGGAAATTATCGGAACAACGGCACAGTTGACGTTTAATCCGGTTGTCGGGCGCGGAACCGATCCGGATGCCGTCGCAGGCGTCGGTGAAAAAATCGTGCCGTCGATTGACGAAAACGAAGTTTATTACAACATCGAATCCGCTCCGGTCGTGACAGGAGAGGAACTGGTCGACGCCCAGCCGTCCTTCGATCAGAACGGCCGCCCTGCGGTCAACTTCCGGTTCAACACATCCGGTGCGCGCAAGTTCGGGGATTTTACCCGTGACAATATCGGCGCACCCTTTGCCATCGTGCTGGATGACGAAGTGATCTCGGCCCCCGTGATCCAAAGCCATATCCCGGGCGGGTCGGGCATCATCACCGGTAACTTCACCGTTGAGGAAAGCACCAATCTGGCCGTCCTGCTGCGTGCCGGTGCTTTGCCTGCGGGGCTGGAGTTCCTGGAAGAACGCACCATCGGCCCCGAACTGGGGCAGGACAGTATCGACGCAGGTAAAGTTGCCACAATCGTGGCCTTTGTCGCGGTGCTGGTATTCATGGCGCTCAGCTATGGCCTGTTCGGTGTCTTCGCCAATATCGCGCTGATCATCAACGTGGGCCTGTTGTTCGGCTTGCTGTCCCTGATCGGCGCAACACTGACACTGCCGGGGATTGCGGGGATCGTTCTGACGGTCGGTATGGCAGTGGATGCCAACGTGCTGATCTTTGAGCGCATCCGCGAAGAACTGAAATCCGCCAGAGGTCCGGCCCGCGCCATCGATCTGGGCTATGAAAAGGCGTTGTCGGCCATTCTGGACGCCAACATAACCACTTTCATCACCGCCGTTATCCTGTTTGCCATGGGCAGCGGCCCTGTGCGCGGGTTCGCGATCACTCTGGGCCTGGGTATCCTGACATCCGTCTTCACCGCGATCTTCGTGACGCGCCTGATGGTTGTCATGTGGTTCGAACGCCGCCGACCGAAAACGATCGAGGTTTGACATGAGACTGAAACTCGTACCGCAGAACACCTCGTTCGACTTCTTCAATCGTTGGAAAATCTGGCTTGGAATCTCCGGCCTGATGATGGTGATCGCGTTCACCTCATTTCTGCTGCAGGGGCTGAATTTCGGGATCGATTTCCGCGGTGGAACCACGATCCGGACCCAAAGCACGCAAGCAATCGACGTGGGTGTTTACCGCGATGCTTTGTCTCCGCTGCAACTGGGTGACGTCACCATCACCGAGATTTTTGATCCAAGCTTCGGTCCCGATGAAAATGTCGCGATGATCCGTATTCAGGCTCAGGAAGACGCCGAAGCGGTCACTGCAGACGTGATCACCCAGGTCGGCGAAGCGCTGGCTGCCGCAGACCCCGGACTAAAACTGCCCTTTGAAAGTGTCGAATCCGTTGGCCCAAAAGTGTCGGGCGAGTTGATCCAGACGGCTGTGATCGCGGTTGTCTTGGCCATTGGTGCCGTTCTTGTCTACATCTGGCTGCGCTTTGAATGGCAGTTTGCACTGGGGGCAGTTGCCGCATTGGTGCACGATGTGATCCTGACCATCGGCATCTTCTCGGAACTGCAAATCCGCTTCGATCTGGCGATCATCGCGGCGCTGCTGACCATCGTCGGCTATTCGCTGAACGACACGGTTGTCGTCTTCGACCGGGTGCGCGAGAATCTGCGGAAATACAAAAAGAAGGACCTCAAGGAGGTTCTGAACATCTCGATCAATGAGACCCTGAGCCGGACTGTCATGACCTCGGTTACTACGTTGCTGGCTTTGATCTCACTTTATGTTCTGGGTGGCGACGTCATCCGCGGCTTTGTCTTCGCGATGATCTGGGGTGTCGTTGTCGGGACCTATTCGTCGGTCTTCGTGGCTTCGACCATCCTGCTTTGGCTGGGGGTCAAGCGCGACTGGTCCAAACCGTCGAATACGGCGGGCAACCAGTTTGCCAATATTGATGCCTGAGGCTCTACAACAGGCCTTGGCCCTGCCGGGCCTCACTTGGCTGATCCTTACCATCGGAGCCGCGGGACTTGTCCGCGGCTTCACAGGTTTTGGCACCGCGATGATCTTTGTGCCGGTGGCGACCCAGTTCCTGCCTATTGCAGAAGTGGTCTTTCTGATGGCCGCCACCGGTATTGCATCAACCTTTGCCTTGGCTCCGCAGGCGTGGCGGGATTGTGACAAGGTCGAAATCAGCACTCTGGGCTTTGCCGCAACGATAACCGTGCCGCTGGGGCTGTGGATCATGGTGCAGGTGGACTCGGTTGCGCTGCGCTGGGTTGTTTGCGGCATTACCGGTCTGACCCTGCTGGCCGTGGTTACTGGCTGGCGGTGGGAGGGTAAACTGGGACTGCCCGGACGTCTCGCCATCGGCGGTAGCGCAGGCGTTGTCGGCGGCATGACCGGGCTGACCGGCCCGGTTGTCATCGTGTTTTATCTGGCCAGTTCCACCGACGTGCGCAAGATTCGTGCCAACACCATCATTTTTTTGGCATTGCTGGACGTTGTCATCGTTTTCAACATCCTCATCAGCGGTGCCGCAGATTTGTCGATCCTATGGATTGTCCTGCTGCTGTGCGTGCCTTATCTGATCACTACGCTTATCGGCAAAGCAATGTTCGACCCGAAACTGGAACGGATCTACCGCCTCGCGGCCTATTCGGTCATCCTGATCGCCGTCATTTCCGGGCTGCCGCTTCTGGATTGAAGAAGGGACATCATGCGTCTGAATCAGATTACTTTTACAGATGCCAAACCCATACACGGTTATGGCCCCGGTTTTTTTCGAATTGGCGGCGATGTCTTCCACGGCGCTGTCCTGACAGGCCCGGAAGGCCCGGCAGAGTGGGGCGGCTATGACGACCGACACCCCCTTCTGGACCTGGCGGGCAGAATCGACGTCCTGCTTATCGGCACGGGCGCGGACATGGCCCACATCCCCCAATCGCTACGGGTTGAGTTGGAAAATGCCGGACTTGGTGTTGAAGTCATGAACTCTCCCGCCGCCTGTCGCACCTACAATGTGCTGCTCGCTGAAGGCCGCCGCATCGCACTTGCGCTGATCCCTGTCTGACGGGATCCTCTTCATCTGGCCGAAAATATCCCGGGGAGTGTGAGGGGCTGGCCCCTCACTCCGACATGTGCCAGCTGTGGTGCGCTGGCATCCTGCGGCAAATCTCGCCTTTTGCCCCTGCTGACAATCCGCTAAGCGGGTCTCATGACTTTGACTGTAACAGATCTGTCGATCACACGTGGCGGTGTTCCCGTCCTTGAGGGCCTCAGCTTTCAGCTGTCGCCGGGCAAGGCTCTGATCCTGCGGGGGCCGAACGGTATCGGCAAAACGACGCTTCTGCGCACGTTGGCTGGCTTGCAGCCTCCGCTGGAAGGCAAGATCGAAGGGGCCGAGGACCGGATCGCCTACGCGTCCCATTCGGACGGGCTCAAACCGACATTGTCGGTGACTGAAAACCTGACATTCTGGGCAGCGGTCTTTGGCACCTATGACATCCAGCCGGCGCTGGACGCTTTTGAGTTGAACGAACTCGCCGACCGTCACGCCGGCAATCTGTCGGCGGGCCAGAAACGGCGGTTGGGGCTGGCGCGGATGCTGGTCACAGGGCGGCCAATCTGGATGCTGGACGAACCAACCGTCTCGCTGGACAGGAATGCGGTGCAAATGTTTGCCGATGCGGTGGGGGCACATCTGGGTCAGGGCGGGTCAGCCCTGATCGCGACCCATATCGACCTTGGCCTTGATGGCGAGGTTCTGGACGTCGGTCCTAACAAGGCCAAACCCAAACCCATCGACGATTTCGACGGAGGTTTCCTGTGATCGCCCTGTTGCTGCGTGACCTGAAACTGGCTTTCCGCGCAGGCGGCGGGTTTGGGCTGGGTCTGGCCTTTTTCCTGATCGTGACTGTGATGGTGCCATTTGCGGTGGGGCCGCAATCCTCGCTGCTGTCCACGATTGCGCCCGGTGTGCTCTGGCTGGGGGCCTTGCTGGCCTGCCTTCTGTCGCTTGACCGCCTGCTGGCACTGGACTGGGAAGACGGCTCGCTCGATCTGCTGGCCACGGCACCGCTGCCGCTTGAATCGGTTGTCACAGTTAAGGCGCTGGCCCACTGGCTGACCACTGGTCTGCCGCTGGTTCTGGCCGCGCCGTTTCTGGGTGTCTTGCTGAACCTGCCGATACCGGGGTTTTTCTGGCTGGTGATCTCGCTCCTGATCGGTACCCCGGCCATGAGCGTCATCGGGACATTTGGTGCTGCGCTCACCGTTGGTCTGAAACGTGGCGGGCTATTGCTGTCGCTTCTGGTGTTGCCGCTTTACGTCCCCACCCTGATTTTCGGGGCCGAAGTTGCCCGGCGTGGAGCAACAGGGATGGAAGTGCAGACGCCACTGCTGATGCTGGCCGGGATCACGGCGGCAACCATCGCATTGTTGCCCTTTGCCAGTGCTGCCGTGCTACGTATCAATCTGCGGTGAACCGCGACAAGTTTGATGGATGTCAATTGAGAACCACCCCAACTCGGACTAGATAGGGCCTATGTCAATCGCAGCCAAAGCCAACGCCCTCTGGGAATATGCCAACCCGCGCAAGTTTCTTGAAACCAGCGAACGGGTCCTGCCGTTTTTCTGGATCGTCTCGACCATCTGCATCGTTGTCGGTCTGACCTGGGGCTTTTTCTTTACACCGGACGACTACAAGCAGGGGTCGACGGTCAAGATCATCTATTTGCATGTTCCGGCGGCCCTGATGGCGATCAATTGCTGGCTGATGATGCTGGCCACCTCATTGGTCTGGCTGGTGCGTCGCCACCATGTCAGCGCGCTTGCGGCACGGGCTGCTGCGCCGATCGGGATTGTAATGACCCTGATTGCGCTGCTGACGGGGGCCATCTGGGGACAGCCCATGTGGGGCACATGGTGGGCCTGGGATCCGCGCCTGACATCGTTTCTGATCCTGTTTCTGTTCTACCTTGGCTATGTCGCCTTGTGGGAAGCTATTGAGGACCCTGATACCGCAGCCGATCTGACCTCGGTTCTGTGTCTTGTTGGGTCGGTCTTTGCGATCCTCAGCCGGTATGCGGTGAATTTCTGGAATCAGGGCCTGCATCAGGGCGCATCGGTCATGCGGGCCGGGGCCGTTACCGGGGCGGATACGGAAGAGAAAGTCAGCAATGTCTTTTTCTACCCTCTGCTGGCCTGCATCATCGGATTTGTTCTGCTGTTCATCGCCTTGGTGTTGTACCGCACCGGAACGGAAATTCGCGCCCGTCGTATCAAGGCTCTACAGGCACGGGAAAGGGTGGGCGGATGATCCCCGATCTTGGAAAATATGCAGACGCTGTTTTGTCGTCTTATGTCGTTTCCATTGCCCTTATCGTGGCACTGGTTGCGTTCAGCGTGATGCGCGGGCGCAAGGTGCGTGCGGAAATGGAAAAGGTCGAACAGAGGATGTCGCGCAATGGCTAAAATCTCGCCCCTGATGATTGCGCCACCTCTGATATTTGGCGCATTCGCGGTTCTCGCAGGCATCGGCATGTTTCGCGAAGATCCCAACGCTTTGCCCTCGGCCCGCGAAGGCCAACCGGCGCCGCCCGTGGTTCTAACCGAGTTTCCGGGAAAGACCCTTTTCGACGACGAAACGCTGCGGGACGGAGAGGTCAAGCTGGTCAACTATTGGGCCAGCTGGTGCGCCCCATGCCGCGTCGAGCACCCCAATCTCGAAGCACTGGCAGCTGAAGGCATCCCTGTTTATGGCATCAACTACAAAGACAAGCTGAGCAGTGCCGAGGCTTTTCTGGCTGATCTTGGCGATCCTTACGTCGCCATGGGCCGCGACGAACAGGGCCGCATGGCGATTGATTGGGGTTTGTACGGTGTTCCCGAGACCTACGTGATCGACGGTGATGGAACGATCATTCTGCGCTTTGCAGGCCCGATCACGCAACGTGTCATTGAAAGCACCATCCGGCCTGCGCTTGAGAAAGCGGCAGAGTAGGGTCTTTCAACCTCTGGTTCAGGCGAGCTGGTAGGTTTGGAAATCCTGCTCGACCTCAAGAAACTCGTTGATTCGCAGAAAATCGCCTTTGTCGGCACGCCAGTTCAGGTAGGCTTCAAGCGCGTCGGGGTTTTCCCAGATGTGAACAACGACTTGTTCGTTGTTTGCGGGCGAGAGCAGAAGATAAGCGGCACGACATCCGGGGAATTTTCGGGTTTCGGCAACCAGATCCCCGATCAGTTTGGCAAGCGCCGCGAATTTCCCCGGCAGGGGAGTGGATTTGACAATGACGGCTTCCTGCATACGCGTCTCCGGTTTTTGTAGCAGGGTCAAGGAATCCATTTAAAAATGCGTGAACGGGATACTGAAATACAGAAAAGGAAAGGGCGCCCCGCAGGCGCCCTTGTCATTTGTCCAGACTGGTCAGGCTTAGTTGGCCTTCGCCAGATTCCTCAGCACGTATTGAAGCACACCGCCGTTTTCGATGTATTCGATCTCAGGCGCGGTATCGATCCGGCATTTCAACTGGATGGTCGTCTCAGCTCCATCTGCGTAGGTGATGGTGCAGGGCACGTCCTGCAACGGCTCGACCGTATCCAGCCCGTGGATTGAGACGGTTTCGTCCCCCTTCAAACCCAGGGTTTTGCGGGTATCTCCACCGGTGAATTCGAACGGGATCACGCCCATGCCAACCAGATTGGATCGGTGGATACGCTCAAAGCTCTCGGCGATTACGGCCTTGACGCCCAGCAGCGCCGTGCCCTTGGCCGCCCAGTCGCGGCTTGAGCCCGCGCCGTATTGTTCGCCGCCGAACACGACCAGCGGGGTGCCATTGGCCTGATAGGCCATCGAGGCATCGTAGATCGACGTCTGTTCGCCATCCGGACCTTTGGTGTATCCACCTTCAACTCCATCCAACATCTCGTTCTTGATGCGGATATTGGCGAAGGTGCCGCGCATCATGACTTCGTGATTGCCCCGCCGCGAGCCATACGAGTTGAACTCGCGCGGCTGAACCTGACGGTCGGTCAGATACTTGCCTGCCGGCGTCGTGGTAGCGAATGACCCTGCAGGTGAGATGTGGTCGGTGGTTACCATGTCGCCCAGAATGGCCAGAACTTTGGCGTCTTCGATGTTCGAGATCGTGCCCGGTTCCGCCCCCATACCCTGGAAATAGGGCGGGTTCTGGATGTAGGTCGACGTTGGCGGCCAGTCATAGGTTTCCTGTTGCGGAACCTCGACGCTTTGCCATTTCTCATCCCCCTTGAAGACATCCGCATATTTCGACTGGAACGCTTCGCGGGTTACGGTTGCTTCGACCAGTTCCGCGATTTCACTTTGGGTTGGCCAGATGTCCTTCATGAAGACGTCGTTGCCATCCTTGTCCTGACCGATGGGCTCGGACGTCAGATCGATGTCGAGCGTACCTGCCAGCGCATAGACAACAACCAACGGCGGCGAAGCCAAGTAGTTTGCGCGGACATCCGGTGAGATACGGCCTTCGAAGTTCCGGTTGCCGGACAGAACCGACGTGGCGACCAGATCGCCCTCGGCAATGGCTTCCGAGATTTCTTTCTGGATCGGGCCCGAGTTGCCGATGCAGGTGGTGCAGCCGTACCCAACAAGGTTGAAACCGACCTTGTCCAGATCTTCTTGCAGTCCAGCGGCCTCAAGATAAGCAGATACAACCTGCGAACCGGGTGCCAGCGAGGTTTTAACCCAAGGTTTGCGGTTCAGACCCAGAGCTGCGGCTTTGCGAGCCACAAGGCCTGCACCGATCATCACGTAAGGGTTCGACGTGTTGGTACAGGAGGTGATCGAAGCAATTACAACCTTGCCCGACTCCATGGTGTAGTCTTCGCCCTTGACGGCGACTTCCTTGCCCATGGGGCGCTTGAAGGTCTCTTCCATTTCCTTGGTGAAAGCGGCCTTGGCGCCGGTCAGCGCGACGTAGTCCTGCGGGCGTTTCGGGCCTGAAATTGCAGGAACGATTGTGCCCATGTCCAGTGACAGAGTGTCAGTGTAGATCGGCGCATAGTCCGGGCCTCTCCAAAACCCGTTTTCCTTGGCATAGGCTTCGACCAGCGCGATGCGGTCTTCGTCGCGGCCGGTGTTGCGCATGTAGCGCAGGGTTTCTCCGTCGATCGGGAAGAAGCCGCATGTCGCTCCGTATTCCGGCGCCATATTGGCGATGGTTGCACGGTCAGCCAGCGGCAGGCGGTCCAGCCCCTCGCCATAGAATTCGACGAATTTGCCCACCACGCCCTTGGCACGCAGCATTTCGACAACTTTCAGAACAAGGTCTGTACCGGTGGTGCCTTCGACCATCGAGCCGGTTAACTCAAAACCGATCACCTCAGGGATCAGCATCGAGATCGGCTGACCCAGCATTGCGGCTTCGGCCTCAATCCCGCCAACGCCCCACCCCAGAACGGCCATGCCGTTGACCATGGTGGTGTGGCTGTCAGTGCCAACCAGTGTGTCGGGATAGGCAACTTCTTCGCCGTTCTGATCGGTGTCAGTCCAGACAGTCTGTGCCAGATATTCCAGGTTCACCTGATGACAGATACCGGTGCCGGGAGGCACAACGCGGAAATTGTTGAACGCGTTCTGACCCCATTTCAGGAACTGATAACGTTCCATGTTGCGCTCGTATTCGCGGTCGACGTTCATCTGGAACGCACGCGGGTTCCCGAACTCGTCGATCATGACCGAGTGGTCGATAACCAGATCGACCGGGTTCAACGGGTTGATCTTCTGTGCGTCGCCGCCCAGGCCCTTGATCCCGTCGCGCATGGCGGCCAGATCGACCACCGCTGGAACACCGGTGAAGTCCTGCATCAGCACGCGGGCAGGGCGGTATGCAATCTCGCGCGGGTTCTTGCCGCCATTGGCACCCCATTCGGCAAATGCTTTGATGTCATCGACCGAGACCGAAAAGCCGCTGTCTTCAAATCGGAGCATGTTTTCCAGCACGACTTTCAACGCGGCAGGAAGGTTGGAAAAATCACCCAAACCGGCCTGCTGCGCGGCGGGGATCGAATAGTAGGAAATGGATTTGCCATTCACGTTCAGGCTGCGGCGTGTCTTAGCGGTATCCTGTCCGACTTTAATGGGCATCGGGTGGCCTCCCTTCTCAAATGACTTGGATTTCGGGCATCGCTGAATGTTATCTGCATCACCCAAGCCGCTGGTTCAAGGTTCAATGACACTGGATTTGCAATTTTGTATACCATTGCACACATTTAGGCGGAGAATTGCAAGTACCGCCCTCAAGAAACGTTGATTGGCGGTTGAGCGGCAAAACGGCTATCCCAGAGAACACCCGCTTTATCCGAGAGTTTTTATGTTCAGACCCGCTGCTTTGACCGCCCTGATATCCTGCCTGCTCGCCACCCAGCCCATGGCCGGTGAGGATCCTGTGGTGGTTGAGCTGTTCACCTCACAGGGGTGTTCGTCTTGCCCGCCGGCAGATCGGATCATGCATGAGCTGGCGAAACGCGACGATGTCATCGGGCTGGCGCTGCATGTCGACTATTGGGATTACATCGGCTGGAAGGACGAATTTGCCGATCCTGATCACACGCTCCGGCAACGGGCCTATGCCCGCGAAAACGGAAAATCCATGATCTATACGCCTCAGATGATCATTAATGGTCAGCACGATATTGTCGGCGCTCAGGCTCAGGAGCTCGACCGTCTGATTGATGCGCATCTAAAGGCCGCCCCCGAGGCAGCGGTGACAGCAACCCGAGACGCTGACGAAGTGACCGTGAGTGTGACGCCTGTGGAATTGCCCGCAGGTGAGATCTATGACGTGCGTATCGTTCAGTATTCGCCTCTGCGCCATGCCTCGATCCGCCGTGGTGAACTAGCCGGGCGAGAATTGGATTATGCCAATGTTGTCGAGACCTGGCAGATTGCGGGCCGGTGGGATGGGCAAACGCCGCAGACATACTCGGCGCAGCTGAAACCAGGCTTGCCAGCCGTCGTGCTTGTGCAAAGGACCGGTCACGGGCCAATAGTTGCCGCGTCTTGGGCCAAGTGATCAGGGCATGTCGTCCGGTTGGACGCCGAGCCCGTTCCAGCTTTTCCAACGCCGGTGGATCCAGAACCACTGTCCCATATGCTGCCGCACGATCTGTTCCAGATCGTCATTGGTGAACTGAGTCATCGTCTTTGGGTCTGTGTGCGGAACGGGATCATGCAGGATGATTTCAAAGTCGATGCCATTAGGCTGGCGCACGGCATAGCACGGTATCAGTACGGCCTTGTACTTGATGGCCAACTCTGCGTTCAGCACGGATGTCACGGCAGGCTTGCCAAAGAATGTCAGCTCTTCGCCCCCTAGCGCATGCAGGTCGGACACGATGGCAATGATTCCACCGTTCTTGAGTGACCGGACCATTTCGACCATGCCACGCCGCCCCTGTTCGAACATCGGCGCGCCGGTTTTGTAAAAAGCTTCGACATAGGCGTCGTTGAAATAGGGATTGGCCATCCGCCGATAGAGGCATCCAATCGGCTTGCCGCTGTGTTTCTGCAGGGCAACACGAGCGGCCAGATAGTGACCGAAATGCGCAGTGATCATCATCACCGGGCGCCCTTCGGCAATCGCGGCGTCAAACGCAGCAATACCGGGCCCGGATATCTTGGCGTTCACCTGACGTTCGATGAAACCTTCGGGTGAGAAATGCTCCATTATTGCCCGACCGGCATTATCCGACACGTCACGATAGATCTTTGTGATCTCGGTGTCAGACAATTCAGGGCAGGTGAGCTTTAGATTCCGGCGGACACGGGTGCGAAATCCAACGACGGGTGCAAGGGTTTTCATGATTGCACCCATGGTTGCTATGCGCCTTTCATAAGGAAGCAGGCGCATAGCGCCGATGATTCCCTGCAGGAGCAGATTGGCGACATAGTATTTTCCAAGCTCAAACCGGCTGAGCTCCGACTTTTCGACGGGCATGGAGGTGTCTCACCGCGTGTTGCGAAATGTTGCCTCAGACATACAACCCGGTACCCGTAACCTCAAGCACCCTGGCGAAATGGCTGCCCTAACGATCTGGCGGGTGCGCCTGTTCCTGCCTCAACCCGTGTTTTCGTCGTCTTCCTTTTCAATCAGCGTAATTGTTCCGGCGTCAGACAAGGTACGAACCGCCCCAACGATCTGGGTCATGGCATCTTCGGCCTCAGATTGCTTGACCCGCCCGCGTTCCGCGATTTCCTCGCGCAGGTTTTCTGCCATGCGGGAGGAGATATTCGACAGCAGAAACTCGACAGATGCCTTGTCATCATCCGCGGCGGCACCAGCAAGGGCCGCGACCAGAACAGGCTGATCGACTTCCCTCAATATGGCTGGAACATCACGTGGGGAAATCCGGCTGGAGATATGGGCGAAGGTAAAGATCGAGCGGCGCACCAGATCGGCAAAATCGGCGTCGTCCTCATCCAGCGCGTTCAGCAGGTCGTCGCGCGTGGCGGACGCAGACTGGTTCAGAATCGCACCCACACGCGCGCCCGGACCGTCATTGAAGGCCTGAACAGGCCGCTGATCCAGTTGAGCAGCCAGTGACCAGCCGATCCGCTCAACCGCTTCGGGTGTGACATTTGCTGTTTTCGAAATTGCGTAGGTGATCCGCCGCGCCACCGGACCCGGCATGTGGCCCAGCATCTGTGCCGCCTGTGCTGTATCCATTTTTGAAAGCATCACAGCTGCAACTTCAGTGCTTTCCGCCTGTGCCATGGCCGCAAGGTCCTGGGCCGGAATGTCGCGCAACCTTTGCCAGGGATCACCGATCTGGCGAACTCCGGCAACTTTGCGCAAACGCGCCGCTGTTGCGGGCGTGATCTTTCCGCTGACGGCATCCAAGGCTCCGGCAAGCCCATGTGGAAAGGCCAGACCGACATTGTCCAGGGCTTCGCTGAATTCCTGTGCCACAGCACCCAGAGTCACCCGGTCCACAAGGCCCATTTCCCCCAATTGGTGTGTCAGTTTTTCTTGCAGGTCATCGGGAAGTTCCTCCAACGGAAGATCGGCGCCTTCGTTCAACAACAGGCGCACGACGACAGCTGCCTTCTGACGGCTGGTCAAAGATCGGGGAACAAGGCGCGGGTTGTCGCCAGCCTCTGCGGAAAACGGGGCCGAAGCCCCTTGAACCGTTTGAATTAATGCGTTGGTGTTCTGCATCTGCCTGTGGAGCCAAAGTTTTCGAACCACAGGCAGATTAGAGAGAGTCGGGTTAAATAACCCTGAACCTTAATAGCTGTATGTCAGGCCCGTTCGGATCGCTTCGCGCAGCGACGCCTCGGCCCATGTGCCTTCGCCGCCGCGGGCCTTTATTTCACGCCATTGCTCGATCGCCAGATCGGTTCGGCCTTCGGACACAAACCCCTGCGCCATGTAGCTGCGCGCCAATAGATTGTCTGGATTGGCATTGATCGCGTTTTGATAAAAGACATTTGCCAGTTCCAGCTCGCCCATTTTGCGATAGGTGAAACCCCAATAGGTCAGGACACGATCGTCGTCCTGATCCATGATGCGCAGAATGTCCTGAGCGTGCCCGTATTGCCCGTCATACGCCAGTTCGCGGACCGCATTATACAGCTGATCATCGGTCAGGTTTGACTTGTCGGGTTTGACGCATTTTCCACGGGTTTCGTCATATACACGGCCGAACAGGCATTTCTTGGTTGTATTCGTCGGTTTCGGCGGGCTGCTGCTGTCACCACCTGCAGCATGGACAGCAGGCGCGAAGGCAAAGGCTTGCAAGGCAAGGGCAGAAGCTAACAAAAGGCGCATTTCTTTACTCCGTTCTCGGGGCTCTTATTGAAATCATAGTGTGATCTACAAAAAAGCTAACAGGGGAACGGTCGCTTTTATTCACGAACTGGACAAAAATTGTCAGCTGTTGACAGATTTCGCGCAGCTTTTTGTTTCAGAATCCCACGCTGTACCGGGTGCGCAGGATTGAGTCTGTTTGGAATGTTGTTCGCAGGCAAGCCCGACCGAGGCCACAAGAACCAGTGCCAATGCGCTTAGGAGTGTTCGGATCATGATGTTTCCCTCGTATGGAAAAAGCACATGCAGGATACCGCATTTCTGTTGATCTGGCAAAAAGCAAGGGGGTGCCCTGCATGTGGCAGAGCACCCCCGGCTAACAGACTGAAAAAATATCCGTTATTCCCCAAACACGCGCGCAAAGATCGTATCGACATGCTTGGTGTGATACCCGAGGTCGAATTTCTCTTCGATCTCCGCGGGGCTGAGTGCGGCAGTTACATCAGCATCCGCCAACAGTTCCTCCTTGAAGTCGGTGCGGTGTTCCCAAACCTTCAACGCGTTGCGCTGTACCATGGCATAGGCGTCCTCACGGCTGACACCTGCCTGGGTCAGGGCCAGCAGAACCCGCTGGCTCATAACAAGGCCTGGGAACTTGTTCATGTTTTCCAGCATGTTTTCCGGGAAGATCAGCATTTTGTCGACCACACCTGTCAGGCGGGCCAAGGCAAAATCCAGCGTGATTGTGGCATCCGGACCGATCATGCGCTCGACAGATGAATGCGAGATGTCGCGTTCGTGCCAGAGCGCAACATTCTCCATCGCCGGTATTACGGCCGCGCGGACCATGCGTGCCAGACCGGTCAGGTTCTCAGTCAGCACCGGGTTTTTCTTGTGCGGCATCGCCGAGGAGCCTTTCTGGCCCATCGAGAAGAACTCAGCCCCCTCCAGTACCTCGGTCCGCTGCATGTGGCGGATTTCGATGGCGATGTTCTCGATGCTGCTGGCGATGACGCCCAGCGTTGCAAAAAAGGCCGCGTGGCGGTCGCGCGGAATGACCTGCGTGCTGATCGGCTCAGGCACCAGACCCAGCTTGTCACAGACATGTTCCTCGACTTGCGGGTCGATATTGGCAAAGGTACCAACCGCGCCGCTGATCGCTCCGGTGGCGATTTCCGCACGTGCATCGCGCATCCGGGACAGGTTGCGGTCCATCTCGGCGTAGAAGCGGGCAAAGGTCAGACCCATGGTTGTCGGTTCGGCGTGGATGCCGTGGCTGCGTCCGATACGAACCGTGTTCTTATGTTCCATTGCGCGGCGTTTGAGCGCGGCCAGAAGCCCTTCTAAATCGGCAATCAGGATGTCGGCGGCGCGGGTCAGCTGTACGTTGAAACAGGTGTCCAGCACGTCCGAGCTGGTCATGCCCTGATGCACAAAACGCGCCTCTTCACTGCCAACATGCTCTGCAAGATGGGTCAGGAATGCGATAACGTCATGCTTGGTGACGGCCTCGATCTCGTCGATGCGGGCGACATCGAATTCCACATCCTTGGCTTTCCAGACAGCTTCGGCATTTTCACGCGGGATCACGCCCAGATCCGCCATGGCATCGCACGCGTGCGCCTCGATCTCGTACCAGATGCGGAACTTGGTCTCGGGCGACCAGATGGCAACCATGTCGGGGCGGGAATAACGGGGTATCATAGGCGACGGCACCTTTTTTGCAGATTGGATGAGGCGTTGGCGCGGGGTTTAGCCGCGTGCGGGGTAGGGAACAAGATGCGAGAGCGAATATGAGACGGTTTGCCCTGATTCTTATCGTTTGTTCGGGCTTTTCAGCAGCAGACGGGTTCGGAAAACTGTCCTTCAAAGGATATGGCACGATAGTGACGGGCAGGGTGCTGCAAAAAGACAGGTTTTGTACCTGCACTAGTTCTCACCGGATCATGCTGCCAGTTGGGGTGGATGCCCGTCTTGCCCTTGCTGCCAAGCGATGCTGGACAAACAGCGCTTTGACAGTTCAATCTGAACGGAAGGAAGTAATCAGGTTATTGAGATATGCGTTTATTATCATGTTCGAAACTTGCCCTTTGTGGTGCATTTTGCGTCGGCACAGCTGCACTAGCACTGGCTGACACACCTGTGACCTACACCGAAGAAGGCCAATCGCTTTTTCGGTTCGAAGTGCCCGACTTCTGGATTCTTCGCACCGGCGGCCCGCGCGAGATTGAGGATACCGAACTGGGTGACGCCCGTGCGGTCGCACGGGTCATGGGGTTCCGGCCAGTGACAGACGACGCGGTGTGGATGGGTTTCGTATCACCTGCGGGGGTTGGAACAATTCAGGGCGGCGTCCGGTACTTGCAGGATATCGACAGGTTTCTGGTCAAAGACCCGACGATGACCAGCACCAGCGATACCCGTATTGGCGGGTTGCCAGCACGCGTGTTTCGGGGCACCGGGCACCGGGACGGCAAGGGGGTAAGCTTTACCGCCACCGTCATTGACCTTCCGCAAGGCCGGGTTGCCATAGCAGTTGCCATTCTGCGGGACGGAGCAGACCCGAGTTTTGCTGATGATCTGAACGCCGTATTCGCGTCGTTCCGGGCGCTTCAGTAAGGGAGGGGACAATGAGCATTAGACTGATCAAAAGGATGTCCCTTGCGCTGGGGTTGGGGACCGCGACTTTGACGCTGTCGGCCTGTGACGGTGTGACAGTTGGGGTCGGGTACGGGTATGACCCGTTTTACGACTCGATGCTGTGGAACGACTACTACCATGACGTGGATGTGGACATTGACATAGATCGCCCCAACCGGCCTGATCGACCAGTGCGCCCCGAGCGTCCGAAACCACCTGTGGCCAAACCTCCCGCGCGCCCGCGCCCACCAGTGGCGCGTCCGCCGGTTGCCCGCCCGCCCATTCATCGACCGGGCCCGCGGCGCTAAGGAACAAAAGGCCGCCTGTCAGGCGGCCTTTCTTATGAAAGAAGCTCGGTCGTTATGCGGGCCGAGCCTTCAAGCGTCCGGTGAACCGGGCATTTGTCCGCAATCTCAAGCAAACGTTGCCTTTGCTCCTGATCCAGCGGGCCGCTCAGGCGGATTTTCCGGCGAAACTGGTCCACCTTGCCGTCATTCACCAATCCGGCATCCTGCGCGTGAACCTTGTCATGACACACATCGACGCTGACATTTGTCAGGGGCCAGCCCTTGCGCCGGGCGTACATGCGTATTGTCATCGACGTGCAGGCCCCCAGACCGGCCGAGACAAAGCCATAAGGCGACATGCCCTTGTCAGTGCCGCCATAAGATGCGGGCTCATCCGCGACCAGATGGTGGTTTGGACCGGCCTGAATATCCTGCATGAACCCGCCGGGATCTGCTTCGGTTATGCGCACGACGCCTTCTGGCGCACCCGGTGGCGGCGCGGGTGGGCACAGTTTCACATAGCGCGAAACCCATGCAGCAATGACATCGGCCGCATATTCGGCGTCAGAGGCACGGGTGATCAGGTGATCGGCATCGTCAAGGGTAACAAAGCTTTTGGGGTGTTTCGCGGCCAGAAAGATCGCGCTCGCATTGTCGATGCTGACCGTTTCGTCGCGTGGGGCATGAAGGATCAGCAGGGCGGCTTTGAGGTCGGCGATTGCAGATGACAAGGCCGATTTGGCAATGTCGTCCACAAAAGCTTTACCAATTCGGAAGGGGCGACCACCCAGAGAGACCTCGGCACTGCCATCCTCTTCGATCTGAGGCAACGCGGCCTCAAAGTGATGCGACACATGGGCGGGGTCCGCCGGTGCACCCAATGTCACGACGGCTTTTACAGTGGGAATACCTGCCCGCGCCCGCAACACCGCCGCGCCCCCAAGCGAGTGGCCGATCAGCAGGGCAGGTGCCATGTTTCGACCGGCCAGATATTGCGCGGCTGAAATCAGATCCTCGACATTCGAAGTGAAGGTCGTATTGGCAAACTCGCCTTCGGAATGGCCCAGTCCGGTGAAATCGAACCGCAGCACCGCAATGCCCATGGCAGCCAGTCGGGCAGAAATGCGCCGGGCGGCCGGGATATCCTTGGAGCAAGTAAAGCAGTGGGCGAACAGGGCCGTTGCCAGCACCGGTCCGTCCGGCAAATCCAGTCGCGCCGCCAATTGGCTGCCGTCATGTCCGGCAAAAGTGATGCGTTCCGTGGGCATGTCGGCTCCTTGAATGGTACGGGGGAACACGCCTAATACTGTGTATTTGCCCTTTGGGTCACAACCCTTAAGTCACACGCGTAACGGGAAGGTGAGAACGAATGGGTGTTTCACGGACTGCGCAAGATCCCTGCCGCCTTCGGGCCGCATGGCGGCAGAGCTCTTACCTTCTTTTATTATCAAGAATTTTGATGGTTATCCAAACAAACATTCGTTTCACTTATGTCTCTCAACATCCCATTTGTGGTTCCTGAAAGCTGAAACAGGAGACACAGATGTCACATGCAGATATTGCACCCCGGATACCAGACCTGCGTTCACGTATGATCCTGGCTATAGTTTTGGCCGGCGTTGCCGGGTTCGCGATTGGCCAATCCTGGCCCGCGCCCCAAGGTGGTTCACAGGTTCAGATCAGCCCTGCCACGGAAGATTGGCATGGAAATGTCCGCCGGTCCCATTGGTCGAATTGAAGGCCCGGCCTTATTCGATCCCCATCAACTGGGGGTCAAAGGGATATCTGGACAGGTTCTCATACCCGGTTTCGGTAATGAGAACCTGATCCTCAAGCTTGATGCTGAAATCGCCACCGACTTCGCCGACGCAGGCTTCGACGCACAGCACCATGCCGGGCTCAAGCGGATAGTCATATGCGCCTTCGACGGCTTTGTCCGGATACGCAACCAGCGGCCATTCATCACACAATCCCACTCCGTGCATCAGGCAGCCGTATTTCTGCGCCTGAAACTTGTCATCAAGCCTGTGCGACATGGCGGTAAGTTCCGGGATCATTACGCCGGGCTTCAGCATCTGCATGTTGGTCATGATATGTTCATGCGCGTGCTGCATGGCATAGATCATGTCAGGGCGGGGTTTTTGGTCGCCAATCCACCAAGTGCGCGAGATATCGATGCATATCCCGTATGACCCGATCAGGTCGGTGTCGAAGGCGATGATTTCGTTTTGCTGCGTGATGCGGGGCCCGCATTCCTGGAACCAGGGATTCGTGCGTTGGCCTGATGCCAGCAGGCGGGTTTCAATCCATTCGCCACCGCGCCGGATGTTTTCCGCGTGCAGAACAGCCCAGATATCATCCTCGGTTGTCTTTCCATTGCCGACATTCGCGCGTGCAAAGCGCTCCATCTCCGCCACAGCGGTTTCGCAGGCGTGATTGGCACAGCGCATGGCCAGAATCTCATCCGGTCCCTTCACGGCACGGGTCTTTTCGGTCAACTCTTCGCCTTCCATGACCTCAAAGCCCTGCGCCTCAAGCGCGCGCAGACCGTGCAGCATGATCTTGTCGACAGCCAAACGTTTGTTGCCGCCGCCATGCGCATCGATCAGTACGCGCACCTCGTTCGAGAAAACATCTGCCGCAATATCCACCTTGTCGCCACGGTCGAAGTAAAACAGGTCCGCGCCTGAACGCTGTTCGCGCACCAGCGGATTGAACGTGCTGAGGAAAGGCGAGTTCTTGTAGTCCCAAATCACCATATAGCCATCGGCACATAACAGCACCGCGCGAAACGGGTTATGCGTGTTCCACAACTGCATGTTCGTGCTGTCGGTCGCATAGCGGATGTTCAGCGGGTCAAAAACCAGCAAGCCACCATATCCGCGATCAACGATGGCCTGCGTCAGTCGTTTCCAGCGGTGTTCCCGCATCCGGGCAAGATTGGGCAGTTCCAGCCCCGCAGCAGCCCATTCGTCAAAAGCCTGCTGTGTCGGTCCGATCTCGATCCGGTCATTTTCGTTTGGCGTGCCATCACCCAGCGTAGCGCCTCGGCTGGGGTCAATCTTGCGCGTGTCTCGGTAATGCTTGTTCATGACGGACCTCGTTGCTTGTTCAGTCAAACCTAAGGTGCCCATATCGATCGTCTTGGAAAAATGCGACGGCGATCCTGTCGTTTTCGACCGACAAATATTTCGACCCATGCTAAGCCACTGGTATGAATAAAATTCTGCAAGATAAAATACCGTATGATGTCGGCGACCTACGTGCTTTACCGGGTATCCAGCCTGCAACGATGGAAAACTGGTTGCATCGGGACGAAGCTTTTGCAGGTCAGATGCAACGCCGGCAGAAGCTGCTGACGGAACGCCGCGATGACGTTCTGGCGCTTGATCCGCAGGCAGAACCCGCCGCTCGGGAGCTGCTCGACCTTGTGCTGTCGCAGGTCTATCCCAATGCGGGTGAGGAGGTCGTCAGACCCGACGGAGTAAGTGTCGCAGTCGACCGGGCGCAGCCGCTTGATACATTGTGCAGGCTGGTTCAGGAGGATTTTTGCATCCTGCAAAAGCGCGGAACTGAACATGTATTGACCGGCGCAATCCTGTGTTTCCCGGCCAGCTGGCTTTTGTCCGAAAAATTCATGCGACCACTGATCGACATCCATGTGCCTGTCGCAAGTTACGACGAAAATATCGCCAAGCGGGTGCAGCGCTTGTTCGACGGGATACAGCCCGGCCGTCCGCTCTGGCGTTTTAACGCGCTTTGGTATGAAGACCCCGAACTGTTTCAGCCCCGAAGCGCCAGTGACAGGCGGGGCGACACAGGTCGACGTAAAACGTCCTACTTGCGAAGTGAGCGGCAAACCCTGCTGCGCTTGCCGAAAACGGATGCGGTCGTCTTTTCAATCCACACTTATATTCTGGCCGCGAACGCGGTTCCCAAAATGGAAAACCCCGCCTAAAGGCGGGGCATCCAAGGAGGGTCTTCTGTAATTCTCTTATTGGCCCAAGGCGGCCGCAACATCGGCAAACGCGTTCGTTGCGTTCAGAGCAACTATCGCGAAGGTAAAGACAAGCACCTGTGTGTTGAGGCGAAAATCCTCACCCCGGATCAGATTGACGGCAGCCATTGACAGGGCAATCGGGGTCGAAACTCCAGCCAGTACACCCGTCATGCACCAACTGCTGAGACGCAAAACGTCACTTGGCTTCGCGACACCATCTTCGTCATCGAACGTTTCCTGACCTGGCCTGTTTGTATCTTCACTGCGAAACGCGATGCTGAGCAATTGTTCATCTGTCAGTTGGATCGGGCGGGACGTCGAAGCATGAAGAACACTTATGGTGTCATCGTTCTCGGGCACATTCACCCCCGAGAATTGCCCGGTCAGCGACTGAAAAATTTGTTTTCTGTCGCGTGTTCGGCTGGGGGCCAGAGTGTCAAAGGCGCTCATGAACTGCTCGACCGTCAGAACCGTGTGTGGCGACAGCCATTCAACGCGCCGGGTCGAACAAATATCGACCATGCGATACAGAATGACGACCATCATCAGTTCCGAAATCTCGGAGTCATCCAGCAGGGGGGAAACCGGCGTGATCGAAAGAACCAACCTGTTTTGCGGATTTGCGGCGCGGGGTTTTGTTATCGTTTTTAGCCCCGCGGCGCGATCCATACGCTCGTACCGGTCTTCCTGCTCGGGGGTGCCTGTGTCCAGGGTCAGTCGCACAAGGTACTGACTTGAAACAATGCTTGCTTCGGAATTGCTCAGCAACGCCTTGCGTTCGACCAGATGGCCGTAATCTTCCAGCGTCGTGGCAACGATTGTGCCAAAACGCTCGATCGCGCCATTTGCGTCGCCATTGAATTGCAGGCCGCCATGGTAGCTGTGCTTTCGAGCCACTGCACTGTCCTTTTTTGCGTACTGTTCAGCAAACACTGTAACAACCATTCGTGAGGAGAATTTGGCGGAAAATGCAAAAAAGGTGATTTTACCCCGGCATTGGTTACGCATTGGAAACCAAGAAACTAAAGGCTTTTGTTTGTCACTGTGGCGGAAATGTGGCGAAAGAGGGTGCGGAGTGTGTTTTTGGTGCGACCGGGCTATTGGTCGATTCGGGCGGCCATGATTGCTATGGATTGCTGATAAACAGAGGCCGCGTTCCACTGTTTCAGCACTTGAAAATTCCGCTCCCCTGGCTGATAGCCACGCCCTGGCTTCCACCCTTTCTTGCGGAGAAAATTGGCGGTCGAGGCAAGCGCGTCGGTCATGTCATAGAAGTCCACCCGACGGTCGCCGGTGGCATCGACGCCATAGATCAGGGCGTTGCCCGGCAGGAACTGAGTGTGACCCAACTCGCCATGTTTTGCCCCTTTTGTCGCCACGGTAATGCTTCCTGCATCGACCAGTTTCAGTGCCCCGATTGCGTGCGGAACAAAGAACTCGGACCGGCGACAATCATAGGCCAGTGTCGTGATTGCGGAAACAACCTGACTGTCTCCCATAAAATTGCCAAAGCCGGTTTCCATGCCGTGAATGGCGATCAGAACGCCCGCCGGAACACCGTATTGCCGTTCAAGAGCAGCATAGAAATCGGGATTTGCCGCCTTGCGTTTGCGCCCCTGCGCGACGATTGCATCAGCGCCTCTGACACGCATGAATTTGTCCAGCGTGTATTTGAAGCTTTTCTGATTGCGATCCGCCGCGATTGTGCCCGTGGCGTATTGCGCCTGGGCAAGCGCCTGAAGGCCCTTCTTTTTCACACCAGCCTTGCGGGCCTGCTGGGCGAAATCGGCCTTCCAGGCCTCGAACCCCGCGCTGGTATTCCCACAAGGCGCGGCCAGAAGGGGCGAAGACACAAGCAGGGCGATTAACACGTAAAGACGAAACATAATTATTATCCGATGGTGTTGAAATCTGTGGCCAGCCTACCTTGAGCTTTGAATTGGGCAAAGCGGTTCGTTGGAGTGTCTCCAACCGTTCCTGCAAATGCCTGTTGATTGATCTGCGGAGTGCCTTTGAAGGATTTCAGATCCTCAGCATCGGGCGCATAGCAAGGGCGAAGGTAAAAAGTGTGTATTCTGCGCTATGGCGCCCGATGAGGCTGAACAGCGACAGACCGGCGCAAATGAAACAGGGGCGCCCGTTTGAGCGCCCCTGCAAATCCATGCCGTGGTTGCTTAGCAGCTGTAATACATGCCGTATTCAACCGGGTGTGGTGTGTGCTCGTAGGTTTCGACCTCTTCCATCTTCAGGGCGATGTAGCCGTCGATCTGGTCCTTGGTGAACACGTCACCTTGCAGCAGGAAGTCGTGATCCGATGCCAGCGCTTCCAGAGCTTCACGCAAGCTGCCGCAGACAGTCGGGATACCGGCCAGTTCCTCGGCAGGCAGATCGTACAGGTTCTTGTCCATGGCTTCGCCCGGATCGATCTTGTTTTTGATGCCGTCAAGGCCGGCCATCAACAGAGCGGCAAACGCCAGGTAGGGGTTTGCAGCCGGATCGGGGAAACGAGCCTCGACACGTTTTGCTTTAGGGCTTTCGGTCCATGGAATACGGACACAACCCGAACGGTTACGGGCCGAGTAGGCGCGCAGAACGGGGGCTTCGAAACCGGGGATCAAACGCTTGTAGCTGTTGGTAGCCGGATTGGTGAAGGCGTTCAGGGTCTTGGCGTGCTTCAGGATACCGCCGATGAAGTACAGCGCTTCGTCCGAAAGATCAGCGTATTTGTCGCCCGCGAACAGTGGCTTGCCGTCTTTCCAGATTGACATGTTCACGTGCATGCCGGTGCCGTTGTCACCTGCGATAGGCTTCGGCATGAAGGTTGCCGATTTGCCGTACGCATGAGCCACGTTGTGGATGACATATTTGTACTTTTGCAGCTCATCCGCCTGCTTGGTCAGGCTGTCGAAGATCAGGCCCAGCTCGTGCTGGCAAGACGCAACTTCGTGGTGGTGCTTGTCGACCTTCATGCCCAGACGCTTCATGGTCGACAGCATTTCCGACCGCAGGTCCTGCGCTTCGTCGATCGGGTTCACCGGGAAGTAGCCACCCTTGACGCCCGGACGGTGGCCCGTATTGCCCATTTCGTATTCGGTGTCGGTGTTCCACGATGCGTCAGTCGCATCAACTTCGTAGGATACCTTGTTGATTGTGTTCGAATAACGGACGTCATCAAACAGGAAAAACTCAGCCTCGGGACCCATATATGCGACGTCACCGATTCCTGATGCTTTCAGGTAGGCTTCGGCTTTCTGCGCTGTGCCACGCGGGTCACGCTCATAGGCTTCGCCTGTATCGGGCTCGACAACCGAGCAGTGCACGCAAATGGTTTTCTCTGCGTAGAACGGATCAACATATGCACTTTCGGTATCGATCATCAGCTTCATGTCCGATGCTTCGATCGACTTCCATCCTGCGATGGACGAACCATCAAACATGAAGCCTTCGTCCAGGAAGTCTTCGTCGACCTGATCGGCCATCAGGGTCACGTGCTGCAGCTTGCCGCGGGGGTCGGTGAAACGGACGTCGACATATTCGGCGCCCTCTTCCTTGATCAGCTGAAGAACTGCGTCCTTGCTCATTCTCTTGATTCCTCTGACTTGAAGATTGTGGTGTTACAGTGCGTCCGAGCCGGTCTCGCCGGTACGGATGCGAATGGCTTGTTCAACCGGAGAGACAAAGATCTTTCCGTCGCCGATTTTGTCGGTCTTGGCAGCCGACACGATGGCTTCGATGGCGGCATCAACCTGGTCATCGTCCAATACGACCTCGACCTTCACCTTGGGCAAAAAGTCGACAACATATTCCGCGCCACGATACAGCTCAGTATGGCCTTTCTGACGGCCGAAACCTTTGACTTCGACGACGCTGAGACCCTGAACACCTACGTCCTGCAACGCCTCTTTCACTTCGTCCAGTTTGAACGGCTTGATGATCGCTTCGATCTTTTTCATTCCGGCTCACCTTGAATGGTTGTCTCAGGCGCAGTGATCACGTCTAAGTTCGGGCGGCAACGTGATTGCGGTATCGGTCGGGTCGGTATCCGTTGAAATCAGGCCCTATGCTATATTTTGGGCGGTTTGCACAAAAAGTAATCGAAATTGAATCGTGCGAAGGTGTGATATGACGGAATTGCTGACAGCAGCGCAGATGAAAGCCATCGAGCACGCGGCCATCGAATCCGGTGAGGTTACGGGCTTGGAGTTGATGGAGCGGGCAGGGCAAGGTGTTGTCGAGGCGATCTTCGAGGAATGGCCGGATCTGGACAGGCGAGGGGCCAGCCCCTCGCGCTCCCCGGAGTATTTGGAAAAAGATGAAGAGGATCCGCTGCGTGCAGTCGTATTGTGCGGCCCCGGCAACAACGGCGGTGACGGGTTTGTCGTGGCGCGGCTTTTGCGGGAACTGGGCTGGAAGGTTGAGGTATTCCTGTATGGCGATCCCGAAAAGTTGCCGCCGGATGCCCGGGTGAATTATGAGCGATGGGGTGAGTTGGGTGTTATCAACGCGTTTTCAAAAGAAGGCTTGAAGAATGACCGCCTAGCCAGTTTTGGAGTACCTAACATTCTGGTGGACGCGGTTTTCGGCACGGGGTTGACACGTCCGATTGATACTGTGCTTGGGCAATTGTTGGAGTATTTTTTCAGCTTGTCATCACGTGTTCGCTTTGTCGCAGTCGATTCTCCTTCGGGGCTGTGCATGGACAGCGGAAAGGTGCTTGGTGCCCGAGCGAAAATATTGACCGATGCAAGACCCCTTTCTGCGGATCTGACAGTAACCTTCGAACGAAGGAAACTTGGGCATGTGTTGAGCGACGGTCCGGTTTATTGCCGGAAAGTGAGCGTCGCAGCAATTGGTCTGAATGAAACGTCGGAGCGGCACTGGAGACAGGTTTTTTTGCAAGGAGAAGGAGCGGGCAGGGTTCCTGCTCGCGGCATTGATTTAAACGGCCACGAGCTTGATAGCCGGCGGCGCGCAAGAGCGCTTTTGACAAAGTACAGCCATCTGCCTTCAGTCGTTGCGCACAAATACACCCATGGGCATGCCCTGATCCTTTCCGGTGGGCCCGGCAAGACCGGTGCGGCGCGACTGGCCGCGCGGGGGGCGTTGCGGATTGGGGCAGGGTTGGTGACGCTGGGGGTGCCATCCTTGGCTTTGGCAGAGGTTGCGAGCCGGATCACCGCCCTCATGCTACAGTGCGTTGATGGGTCTCAAATGCTGTCAGACGTACTGCGGGACGTGCGGATGAACGCCCTTTGTCTGGGCCCCGGTTTGGGGTTGGAGCGAGCGCGGGACTTGGTGCCAGTCGCCCTGATTGCGAAACGTGCGACGGTTCTGGATGCGGATGCGCTGACGGCATTTGCGGGCGATCCCGGAAACTTGTTTGAAATGTTGCATGACCACTGCGTTCTGACCCCGCATGGCGGTGAGTTTGCGCGGCTGTTCCCCGATCTGGCTGAAAAGCTGAGCGAAACGCCGGTCAGAGGCCCCGCCTATTCCAAGGTGGACGCAACGCGAGAGGCATCGGCACGCGCGGGATGTGTCGTGTTGTTCAAAGGGCCGGATACAGTCGTTGCTGCCCCGGACGGGCGATGTTCGATCAATGCCGCATGCTATGATCGCGCAGCCCCTTGGCTTGCAACCGCCGGGTCAGGCGATGTGTTGGCCGGTTACATCGCCGGGCTACTGGCGCGGGGATTCGATGCGATGGCGGCGGCTGAGACAGCAGCGTGGCTGCACGTGGAATGCGCGCGTCGTTTCGGGCCGGGATTGATCGCCGAGGATCTGCCTGAGCAGTTGCCCGATGTTTTCAAACAGCTGAATATCTAGTTGTTTTGGGCAGAAAGCAGCTCAGGCTCTGTCAGAATGGCATGTTTTCGCTGTCAAGATGTGCGCAGATGCATACCGCATATTTGCCAGGTGCATAGGCAGGCATCACTATTCGTTTGCAAGCTGCCAGTACGCGCTGGGGTTGTGTCTTGTAAGTTAATGAAAAATAATATAAAATAGCAAAATTCTTTGTATGTTCTGTTGCTAAAATACAATTCTTGCGTAAGACAAGGGGCAGACCACTGGAACGCTCGGATTCAGTAAACAAATGGGCAGTATCTGAACCCCGAACCAATTATGGTGAGTGAAATGACCCCAAATATCAAAAAGATATCGGTTGCTGCCTTTCTGACTGCCACGGTCGCTGTTCCGGCAGCCGCAGAGCTGAAATACGAAAATAACAGTGGCGGCTATGTGCTGTTGTACGGGCAGTTTAACCCAGCCTTGATTTCTGTTGATGACGGGCAAGATACCGAGACCCGGGTCCTCGACAACGATCTGTCGAACAGCCGGGTTGGCCTGCGCCTGATGCAGCCATTTGGCCAGAACGAGTTTACCTTTCGCTTGGAAACGGCGTTGGGCTTGCCGAACTCGACTGAATGGAACCAGACCGGTACAAATTTCAGCGGCTGGACTCGCGACGATATCCGATTTGTGGATTTTGCCTTGAAGGGGAGCTACGGCAAATTCTCGGCTGGTCAGGGCAGCATGGTGGCAGATGGTGCTGCCGAGGTGGACCTGTCCTATGTCGGCACCGCGCTGTATTCGTTCACAAACGATGAAAACTCGGGCTTTTTCTATCGTGGCACAAACGGTGTGCTGAGCGGTATTACGGTTGGTGACAGTTCCAGCAACTTTGACGGCTCACGTCGCGGGCGTGTGCGGTATGACACACCAACGGTTAACGGATTCTCGGCCGCTTTTGCATATGGTCAGAACATTCTGTCCAGCAGTGACGATGATGACTACTACGATGTCGGCGTGTTCTATGAAAACACCTTTGCAGGCGGTGTAGAGTTTGCGGCAGCTGTCGCGTATTCTGTGCGGGAGCGGGATGACAATTCAGGGGATCGCAAGGATACACTCGGTTCGGCCTCGGTGCTGTTGCCCAGCGGTCTGGGGTTCACGATTGCCGGCGGCACGCGTGACGATGACCGAGCTGGCCAGACGGACCCGAATTACTGGTACGGCAAGGTCTCGTACGAGGGGAACTGGGTATCCTGGGGTAAGACAGGTGTCGGCATCGACTATTATGACGGCGCGGATTTCGAGACCAACGGGTCCGACACCAAGGCATGGGGTATCGCTGTCGTGCAGAAGGTCGAAGCGATCAATACCGATGTTTACCTGAAGTATCGCAACCACGATTTCGATGACGGAACGTCGTTCGAAAACAACGAGGCCTGGGTTCTGGGCGCGCGCTGGAAGTTTTAATTGCCTTCCAGCGAGCCAACACGAACGCCCCGGTTTTCGGGGCGTTCTTTTTTGCCAAAACCAGGTTGATTCAGCCTTTGCCCCTTGCACGTTGGCGGCAGGGCAAATAGAAGGCGTCAAATTTGCCCGGCGCGCCCGTTTTGCGCGCCCCGAATCCTATGGGGACTACCAAAATGCAGGTTACCGAGACGCTGAACGAAGGTCTGAAACGCGGCTACAACATTGTTGTGACCGCAGCCGAACTGGACGACAAGGTCAATGAAAAGCTGACCGAAGCACAGCCGGAAATCGAAATGAAAGGCTTCCGCAAAGGCAAGGTGCCGATGGCGCTGCTGAAAAAGCAGTTTGGCCAGCGCCTGCTGGGTGAGGCGATGCAGGAATCCATCGACGGTGCGATGAACAAGCATTTTGAGGACAGCGGCGACCGCCCCGCGCTGCAGCCCGAAGTCAAGATGACCAACGAGGACTGGAAAGAAGGCGACGATATCGAGGTCGCGATGTCCTACGAAGCGCTGCCCGCGATCCCTGAGGTCGATCTGAAATCGGTTGCGCTGGACAAGCTGATCGTCAAGGCGGATGACGCCGCCGTCGAGGAAGCGCTGAACAACCTGGCCGAAACCGCTCAGGACTTCAAAGCCCGCCGCAAGGGTTCGAAAGCCAAGGAAGGCGACCAGATCGTGTTCGATTTTGTCGGCAAGGTTGATGGTGAAGAATTCGAAGGTGGATCGGCCGAAGATTACCCGCTGGTTCTGGGCTCGAACAGCTTCATCCCCGGTTTTGAAGACCAGCTGGTCGGCGTGAAGGCCGAGGAAGAAAAAGACGTCAACGTGACCTTCCCGGAAGAATATGGTGCCGAACACCTGGCCGGAAAAGACGCGGTCTTTACCTGCACGATCAAAGAAGTGAAGGAGCCCGTCGCGGCCGAGATCAACGATGATCTGGCGATGAAGTTCGGCGCCGAGGATCTGGCCGCTCTGAAAACTCAGATTTCGGAACGCCTGGAAGCAGAATATGCGGGCGCGTCGCGCGCTGTCATGAAGCGGGCCCTGCTGGACGTGCTGGACGAAAAAGTGTCATTCGACCTGCCGCCGTCGCTGGTCGAAGCCGAAGCCAAGCAGATTGCACATCAGCTGTGGCACGAGGAAAACCCTGAAGTAACCGGTCATGACCACGATGAGATCGAACCCACCGATGAGCACAACAAGCTGGCCGAACGCCGCGTGCGTCTGGGTCTGCTGCTGGCCGAGCTGGGCCAGAAGGCAGAGGTGGAAGTCACCGACGCCGAGATGACCCAGGCGATCATGAACCAGGCGCGTCAGTACCCGGGTCAGGAACGCCAGTTCTTCGAGTTCGTGCAGCAGAACGCTCAGATGCAGCAGCAACTGCGCGCGCCGATCTTCGAAGACAAGGTTGTCGACTATGTGTTCGAGCTGGCGCAGGTCAGCGACAAGGAAGTCAGCAAAGACGACCTGCAAAAAGCCATTGAGGCACTGGAAGAGGAATAATCCTCTTCCTTCCCTCTTTGTTCAGAGAGGGGTGAAAAAAACGGAGCCGCCTGTAAACAGACGGCTCCGCATGGGTGGCTTTTGTATCTATGAGGTGAGGGGGTCAGGCCTCATGAGCAAAAGCACGGGGGGTATCTAGCAGAGCGATCTTCTGCTCTGGTGTGAACGTATCCGACAGCGCTTCGATCAGCTTCAAAACGTCCTGACGTTCAGCTTCGTTTCTTGCGGCGCTCATCTGTTCCACAAAATACTTCTCAAGATCGGTCAGTGGCTTGTGATCCTGATTGGCCGGGCTCTGGGTTGCTGCCTTCTTGGCTGCAAACAGTGCCAGCGCCTCTTCGTCATCCATAAAGACGTTCTCATGGATGCCTGCAAACTCACGCAGGCCCGAGATGCGTTCATCGGTACAATCCAACAGCGCGGCCAGTGCCGAAACTTTCCCCATGGGAACCGTTTCGCCGACATAGTCATATGGCGCGCAGTTCGACCGTTTCAGGACCCGGTCCATAACCGGATCGATTACGGTGATGATATCCTGAATGCCTGCGTTCTTGGCATATTCCAGAGAGCCGATCATCAGCTCGCAGGTGGCGTAAGAGACAGAATTCTTTTCCTTGCCGCGTGTAAGACGCTGCGTGTCCACGCAGAAGCGTGTCGATTCCCACATGGTTGCGCTGCGAAGCGGTGCTTCCCCGCAAAGGATTGCCGAAAACACATCCGACAACATATGAGGTCCTGTGGTCTGAAGGGCACGCACGGCTGCGACGACATTCCCCCCGTCGTCGAGTCCGATTACATATGCCGGGTCCAGATGATCGAATTCATCAATTTCCTTACCGTCTTCGATCTTTACGTCCCATCCAAGACGTCCGCCAAAAACACGTGCTCTCAACTCGAACATTTCGTCAAGAACTTCGCTGAACATATGTCTGTTCAGGCCATCTACCACGATGATCATTTCTTCCCCCTTCGAGTGGTTGTTCGGTAGTATTGACGTTACCGCTCTCGAAGGATTTTTCTATTGGGGGATTCCCGTATTTTGGCGGAATTTGGGGATTTTTTTGTTTATCCCGGGGTAATAAGCCCGATCGCTATCGCCCGCCCTACGGCCTGAGGGGTGGTCAGCGCACTAAGCTTTTCCCGGCTCGAACGCAAGTGTACTTCCACGGTTCGGTGCGAAATCGACAAAATGTCGCCGATATCCTGCTGCGACTTACCTGCAGCGACCCATTGCAGGATTTCCGCTTCGCGAGAGGACAATGTCGGATGATATAGTGCGCCGGTCAGCTGATCCGAGGACACGACGTTGTCGTGGATGTGCACGGCCATGGCCTGCAAATCGCCGATAAAGTTCGTGTAAAGCTTACGCCACTCTTCCTTGCTGCAATTACGGGTTGCGCTCAGCAGGCCAATATCACCGTAGGGGCCACGTACCGGGATCGTAACACCCTGACTGGGCAAGCCAAAATCGTGAGCATCCCGGAACACGCGTTGAAAGTCCGGACTTCTTTCCAGACGGCTCCAGTCCACCGGCGCAATACTGCGGCGAGCCATGTGGATGGTCGGATCAATCATGATCAGACCCTGTTTCTGGTAGTGCTCGGTCCAGGCGTCGTCATAGGTGACAAAGCCAGCCACAGTTCCTGCCGCCGGATTCATACCAGCATAGGCAGCATGATCCATGTCATGCTTCTCACAGATTTGCCTTAGAAATTCGGTATATCGAACTTCAGAATCCGGCAGAGTGCTCAGATCGACAATTTCCATGTGGCGCCTACCAGCTGTGGCCCATCTTGCCGCCCGATGGTGTCGTCGAGCATGCGTATTACACAGAGTGGAACCCGTTTACCTCACTGCGTCAGAACATCATACTTTTCTAAACATGACAAGGAGAGGTCTTAATTGTCTGTGCAATACCGCATATTGCGACACCCAATAGAACATTTTTGTCACTATTCAGTTTCAAGTGCTGATTCCGATCGAATTCTGACGCGAATGACCGTCAGGGTGTTGGCCTAAGCCCGGTTTCGACCAGCATTCCTCGGGCTTTAGCTTCGGGATAAAAACCTTTGGCGTACAGAAAAATTGCCCTGCGTTGGTCCCCATCTGAAAGCATCCACGCCCCGCGCAAGTACTTCCCGGCAAACTCAAGGTTGGTGTCGGCGTCCAGCAAACCTTCGGCTTTGCCGGTGTATCCCATCGAGCGCGCCGTGGCTGGCAGGATCTGTAGAAGGCCGTAATAGGGCCGGTTGACGGCCCATGGTCGGTGTGTGCTTTCGCGAATGGCCAGCTTGTGAACCAGTTCCCGCGGAATCTCGTAATGGTCCGCCCATCTGTTGATCGAAGCTCTCAGCTCGGGCGTTTCATTCGGGTGGAGCGGCGGGTCAAAATGTGGCGTACCCGCCTTGGAGACCTGGTCTGACCCGCAGGCAACCAACGACACAAATAGAAACAGTGCCAGGAAACTTTGGCGCAGATAAACAAGCATTTTTCGGTCCTCTGGATTTCGGCGGCAATGATACGGAACGACAATGAGCCTTCAAGCGTACACGGGAAAATGGGCTGAAACTTGCCGGTACGACACGTGAACACAAAGGGAAAAAAGAAAAGGCCGCGCTTTGGCGCGGCCTTTAGAATGCTCACAAGCAGCCAGATCAGGCTTTGGCTTCGTCTTCTGCAACCGGTGCCGCGTCGGCAACCATGTCATCATCATCCGAAGCGGCCGAGCCGATGTCGTCGAACAGTTCGGCGATCTCGAATTCAGCAGCGGCTTCTTCTTCAGCAGCCAGTTCCTGAATCGATTTGCCCGAAGCCTGCAGTTCGGCTTCTTCTGCCGAACGGGCCACGTTCATTTTGATTTCGACTTCAACCTCGGGGTGCAGTTTGACTGCGACAGTGTGCAGACCCAGCTCCTTGATCGGGGCGATCAGGACAATCTGTTTCTTGTCGACGGTGAAACCTGCTTCGGTTGCGGCGTCAGCGGCGTCACGCGGGGTGACCGAACCGTACAGAGCGCCGGCATCCGATGCCGAGCGAATCACGATGAACTGCTGACCGTCCAGCTTTTCAGCCAGTGCTTCAGCTTCTTTCTTGGTTTCCAGGTTGCGGGCCTCAAGCTGCGCTTTCTGGGCTTCGAACGACGCGATGTTGGCGTCGGACGCGCTCAGGGCTTTGCCTTGGGGCAGCAGGAAGTTGCGGGCGTAGCCGGGCTTGACGTCAACGACGTCGCCCATCTGACCCAGTTTCGCAACGCGTTCCAGCAGGATAACTTGCATGTCAGTCTCTCCTTACTTCACAGCGTAGGGCAGCAGGGCGAGGAAGCGGGCGCGCTTGATAGCACGGGCCAGTTCACGCTGCTTTTTCGCCGAAACGGCGGTGATGCGCGAAGGCACGATCTTGCCACGCTCAGAGATGTAGCGCTGCAGCAGACGGGTGTCTTTGTAGTCGATCTTCGGCGCGTTCTCACCCGAGAACGGGCAGACCTTGCGGCGGCGGAAAAATGGTTTTGCGGCCATGGTTTAGAGTCCTTTTCTCAGGCGTTGATCAACGGCGCTCGCGGCGTTCGCCACGTTCGTCACGCTTCTGCATCTGAACCGACGGACCATCTTCGTGGCCGTCGACCTTGATGGTCAGAACGCGCATGACATCTTCATGCAGACGCATCAGGCGCTCCATTTCCTGCACCGCGCCCGAGGGGGCATCGGTTTTCAGAAAGGCATAGTGGCCTTTGCGGTTTTTGTTGATCTTGTAGGCCATCGTCTTGACGCCCCAGTACTCGCTATCAACCAGCTTGCCGCCGTTGTCAGCCAGAACGGTGCCGAAATGTTCGACGAGGCTTTCCGCCTGCGCGTTGGACAGATCCTGACGCGCGATCATTACATGCTCATACAGTGGCATGTGCACTCCTGTTTATATCAAGGCGCATTTCATAGGCGGGGCCAAACGTTCCTTCGCGACCCTGCCACGAGAGGCTGCGCGATTCATACGACTGCGAAGGATGGCCCCGTATACACGTCTGAGCCGCAAGGGCAAGCCCTGCCACATATGCCTCTGAGACGCCGCCCAAATTCCTTTAGGCCGCCCAATTGCTGACGCTTTTCGGCTCAAAGTTGTTTTGCATACCGGACATCAACCGGATCAACAGAATTTCGAAAGTAACCTTAAAAGGGTGACGTGTTATGACCGCTACTAACACAAACGCATATCAGGAAAGCGTTGCCGGCTCGCGATTTGAAAATTCAGTGCCGGTAATGATCACGTTTGCACCGAACTGGAAGGCCCGCCTGATCCTGGCGCGGATGGTCGGGGCGTTCCTGATCGTTTCTGCGTTCTCCATGTGGTTGATGCCCGGATCGGTCGTTGGCGCAGATGTTTGGCCGATCAAGATGGCGGCGTCCATGCTGTTTCTGGTCGTTGGCGTCGCCCTGCTGACGATCGAGGTTCTTGACCCGCGCCCTGACGCCTATTTCGACCCGATCCGCCGCGAAGTCCGGGTGTTGCAGAAAAACGAAGACGGACGCCCTCAGACTGTCCTGCGCCGCAGCTATGACTCGCTGGGTGGGGCACGTTTCGAAGAGAATGAAGTTCATCTGTTTGACGTGGACGGCAGCCTTTTGATGAAGCTGCCACTTGAATCGGCGGATGTCAGCCGGGCGCTGAAAGGTCAGCTTAGCAAAAGCGTAACAATTTTCGGCTGAGTTTTATTCTGTTCAAAAAAGAACAGAAGTTGTGAATCAAAAAAGGTTGTGTGCTGCCCTTGGGTGGCACATTTTGCATTCAGGCAGTCCTGACGGACTGCATTCACAAAACCGCGGAGATTGATATGAAATCCACCCTTCTTGCTGCTGCATTGGCCGTATCAGCGACAACGGCATTCGCCAGCGCCGAGAAATACGTGTTGGATCCCAGCCACAGCCAAGTCATTTTCAGCTATGACCACCTTGGGTTTTCAACCACGACTGGCATGTTTTCCGGCTTTGAAGGCGAGATCATGTTTGACCAGGAAAACCCCGCCGCTTCGAGCGTGAACGTTTCGATGCCCGTGTTGGAGATGTTTACCGGCTGGAAGCCCCGTGAAGATCACTTCATGACCGAGGATTTCTTTGGCGCGGCCGAAGGAGATTTGATCACCTTTACATCGACAGGAATCGAAGTGACCGGTGACAACACCGCGAACATCACCGGCGATCTGACGATGAACGGTGTGACCAAATCGGTTGTTCTGGACGCAAAGCTCAACAAGGCTGACACTCACCCGATGGCAAATCAGCCCTGGGCGGGTTTCAATGCCACAACAACGCTGGTCCGTAGCGAATTCGACCTGGGTCAGTTTGCACCGTTTGTCAGCGACGAAGTGCAGATCCAGATTTCGGTCGAGGCGCAAAAAGCCGAGTAATCGCGGAATCACGAACAGAAAAACGCCGGTGATCAAATCACCGGCGTTTTTTTTGCCTTACTGACCGCGTGCCGCTGTGAGTTCTACGGATACTGCGACGGTAAAGCCCAGCGAGTCTTCGGTAGGCTGCGATGTGCCTACATCAAACTCCAGCCGGTTAAGCTCGATTGTGCCCGCCATTGTGGCTGTGTCGCCCTGAAGATCCAGCGAGAAGGGCAAAACGACATCGATCGACTTGTCGCGAATTGTAAGCGGACCGCGCGCCTCGTACCCACTTTCGGTTTTATAAAGGTCGGCCTTGAACTGAGCAGTCGGGAACCGGGCATTGTCAAAGAAATCCGGTCCCATGGCCTGATCGGTTACGGTTCCAAGACTAAGCGAACTTATGGCTATTGTGACATCGACAGATCCTGCCGGGCCCGGCTCTGTGGGTTCGTCAAAAGTAATTGCGGCCGTCCAGTCAGAGAACGTACCCGTGACGGGGCTGTTCAGTTGCGAAATCGTAATCGACAGCGTGCCGTTCTGAACCTGCCATTCGGATTGAACCTCGGCCAGTTGGACATCCGGTGCTTCACTTACGTTAGGGGTAAGCTTACCCGTTGCCCAGCCTCCGGTGACGACGACACCCCAGACCACCAATGCGGCGACGGCTGGAGTCAGTGAATGGGTTTGATGTGGTGGTTCCGGCACATCAGACAGGCCCGGTAACATCCGGCGCAATGTGCCGTCCTTGTCGATGACGTGATGTTTCAGCGCACCTGCAACGTGTAGGACAAGGGAAACAACCAGAACCCACATGAAAAGCCAATGCAGAACTCCTGTAACCTCGGCCACGGCGGTGGATTTCGGTACAAAAGGCAGGTTTTGGCCGAAGGGCCAAAGGATTGGGGCAAAGCCTTCGGTCGCGGCGTGGTGAATCCAGCCGGTCAGCGGCACAAGGACCAGCGAACCGTAAAGCAGCCAGTGGACGGTTTCAGCGGCGAAGGCTTCGGGCTTGTTGTCAGCATTCAGAAGACCGGGCTTGGTTTGGGTGAACGCCCAAAGAATGCGGGCCAATGCCACGAAAAACACGGCGACCCCGACGGTCTTGTGCAACGAGAACACGCGCGCGGCGCGGGCAATTTCCACCTCGGTAGGGGCAGTTGCCGAGTGTAATACCGCATGCGCCAGATTGTCCGCGACCCAGCCGAGGGGCAAAGCTGTGAAGATCAGCAACGCGGTCAGCCAGTGAAACGTCTTTGCTATGCTGCCGTAGCTTGAAAAGGAATTGGTCGATTGCATATGTCGGGCGCTCCGGGATTCTAGGGTGTGCCCAAGGTAAAGCCGGATGAAACAGACACAAGTGAGCGCGGGTGCACACAAAAGGTGCCAGAATGCAGAAAGCAGGCAATACTTGTGCCAGACGGTCAGTCAGTTTACACCCCGCCGCAACCTGACACCATCCATGAGGTTGCAATGACACTCGCGTTCGTTTTCCCGGGGCAAGGCGCCCAGACCATAGGTATGGGCAAAGCTCTGGCTGAGGCCTACCCGGCAGCTCAGGCCGTCTTCGATGAGGTGGACGACGCGTTGGGCGAGAAGTTGAGCAGCCTGATCTGGGACGGCGATATTGCTGACCTGACACTGACCCAGAATGCCCAACCCGCGTTGATGGCAACATCGATGGCAGCCATGCGCGCTTTGGAAGCCGAAGGCGTATCAGTCAGCAAGGCGGCTTTTGTGGCGGGGCATTCGCTGGGTGAATACTCGGCCCTGGCCGCGGCGGGTGCCTTGTCTGTTGCAGATACAGCGCGTCTGTTGCGCACCCGTGGTCAGGCCATGCAAAGCGCCGTACCCGTGGGCGAGGGGGCCATGGCCGCCATTCTGGGGCTGGATCTGGAGGCCGTGCGCGCTGTGGCGGAAAAAGCCGCACAGGGCGAGGTCTGTCAGGCCGCAAATGACAACGATCCTACGCAGGTCGTCGTGTCGGGTTCAAAAGCGGCTGTCGAACGCGCAGCCGAGATCGCCAAGGAAAAAGGCGCAAAACGTGCTGTTATGTTGCCTGTAA
Source organism: Ruegeria sp. P8 (assembly GCF_056534665.1). Taxonomy (NCBI): domain Bacteria; kingdom Pseudomonadati; phylum Pseudomonadota; class Alphaproteobacteria; order Rhodobacterales; family Roseobacteraceae; genus Ruegeria; species Ruegeria sp. P8. Next base: position 24,477 of record NZ_JBQERC010000004.1, on the reverse strand, counting down.
GTGCTCCATTTCACTGCGCGCTGATGAAACCTGCTGCAGATGTAATGGCAGAAGCGCTTGCTGCCGTCGAAATTAAGGCCCCTGTCATACCTTTGGTGGCTAATGTGCGCGCCGAGGCTGTCAGCGATCCGGATCTGATCCGTCAATTGCTGGTCGAGCAGGTGACAGGTTCGGTTCGCTGGCGGGAAAGCGTGCAATATATGGCGGCACAAGGCGTGACCGAAACATGGGAAATCGGCGCTGGCAAAGCGCTGTCCGGTATGATCCGCAAGATCGATCGCGAAATCGCGGGTAAGGCTGTGGGCACACCGGAAGACGTCCAGAAGGCCATTCAGGCCGAATCGTAAGCTCAATTCGCGTTGTAACCGACGCAGCAAGAGGGAAACCGAATGTTTGATTTAACAGGTAAGAATGCGCTGATCACCGGTGCTTCGGGCGGTATCGGAGGCCACATCGCACGTGCGTTGCATGGCGCAGGTGCAACGGTTGGGTTGTCCGGTACACGCGTTGAACCGCTTCAGGCTCTGGCCGACGAACTGGGCGAACGCGCGCATGTTCTGCCCTGCAATTTAAGCGATCCGGAAGCCGTGGAAGCGTTGCCAAAGCAAGCGGCCGAGGCGATGGGATCGGTGGACATTCTTGTAAACAACGCCGGGATCACCCGCGACAACCTGTTCATGCGCATGTCTGATGAGGAATGGCAAAGCGTCATTGACGTGAACATGACCTCGACCATGAAACTGTGCAAAGGTGTGATCCGGGGCATGATGAAGGCGCGCTGGGGCCGTATCGTCAATGTCTCGTCCGTTGTGGCCGCAATCGGCAATCCGGGGCAGGCGAACTATGCAGCGTCGAAGGCCGGTATGATCGGGTTTTCCAAGGCATTGGCCCACGAAGTTGCGACACGCGGCATTACTGTGAACGCCGTGGCACCTGGATTTATCACGACGGCCATGACCGAGAAACTGACTGAGGAACAGAAAAAGGGTCTGTTGCTCAAGGTTCCGGCCGGGCGCATGGGCGATCCGGAAGAAATTGCAGCTGCGGTTCTGTATCTTTCCAGCCCCGAAGCGGGCTATGTTACCGGAAGCACCTTGCATGTGAATGGCGGTATGGCCATGTTGTGAGCGCGACAGGGGCGAGTGCGAAAGCGTTTGCCTCTTGCGTCGACTATGCTATAGGCGGCGCATCTATGCGGGGCCGGTCGTTCAGGTCGGCCTACTATTTCCCGGTTCGCCGGGACCGAAACCGCCCAAAACGGGCAAACCAAAGCCAACCCGTGCGGGCAAGGGCAGAATCGGGCGGACCGCCCTGTAAAGGAATGAGGAATAGACATGAGCGACGTCGCAGATCGCGTTAAGAAGATCGTTGTTGAGCACCTGGGTGTTGAAGAAGATAAAGTCGTGGAAAACGCGTCCTTCATCGACGATCTGGGCGCAGACAGCCTGGACACTGTTGAGCTGGTCATGGCCTTCGAAGAAGAGTTCGGCATCGAGATCCCCGATGACGCAGCCGAGACCATCCAGACCTTTGGCGACGCCGTCAAGTTCATCAGCGAAGCGTCCTAAGCGTTTCTTTCTGATTAAAATCGGCGCTTCCGGGCAACGGGGGCGCCGTTTTTTTATGCCCGGCCGAATTTCGGGCTTGCGTGGCTATTGTGGCCTGCGCACTGTTTCCACTGAGGCAAAACTCAAAGTGGACAGGGCATGATAAGATCCACTCCGATGATAAATACCGCGCGTTTGACGCTGTGCGCTATGCGCCCAGAGGACTTTGACCGGTTCGCGGAAATCTGGCGTAACCCTTGCGTCGTGCGGCATATCGGCGGTTCTCCCCGATCGCGTGGCGAGGCGTGGGATTCTTTCCTGCGTAATGCGGGGCATTGGCAGATGGCCGGTTTTGGTCAGTGGGGCGTAATGCAGCAATCGAATCGCAAGCTGATCGGGCAAGCCGGATTCTTCTATAGCAACCGATGCATGGGCGACGATTTCGACGGCTTCCCCGAGGCAGGGTGGGTTCTGGTCCCCGAAGCACAGGGGCAGGGATTGGGATACGAGGCCGCCAAGGCTGCGCATGACTGGTTTGACCGGGTGATTCCCGGACCGTTGGTCGCGATGATAAACGCGTCCAACACGTCTTCGCAGAAACTCGCCAAGAAGCTTGGCTATGTTCTGATGCGGGAAGGGGTGTATAATGAAACCCCGGTACACTTGTTACGACGCAACGGACCGCCAGCCCGCGCGTAAATTCGCCACTTAATCAGTATGCCGCAAAATGGCCAAACTGTGCCGATCCCGGAGATTTCGGGCGGGCATTCCAGTTGTATGGTGCCGGGGATTTCTAAACGATTGAGCGGAGGACCGAGCTCATGAGGATTTACCCCACGATGGAACTGCAGAACGGCCGGTGTGTCTCGCTGGACAAGGGTCGTCTGGAAGAAGCGATGATCTGGCACGTGAATCCGGTAGAAACCGCACGGAGCTGGGCAGAGGCGGGTGCCGAATGGATGCACCTGACGGATTTCGACGCGATCGAGGGCAAGGATACCAACGCGCAGCTGGTCGAAGATATCATTCGCAAGGCCGAGATTCCGGTGCAGTTGGCGGGTGGCATGCGCTCGCGCGAGCAGATTGAGCGCTGGATCGACAAGGGCGCGGGTCGCATCGTGGTTGGTACGCTTGCTGCGCGTGAACCGAACCTGGTCAAGGATCTGGCCAAGCTGCACCCGGATCAGATCGTGCTGTCGGTTGATGTCTGGCAAGGCTTTGTCATGACTGACGGTTGGCGCAGCCAAAGTGCGTTCACGCCCGAAGCCTTTATTGACGCGTTCGGTGATGCGCCTTTTGCCGCCATCGTGGTGACGGATATCGACAGTGACATGGAAGATGTCGAGGCACAGCTTGGTCTGATCTCGCGACTGGCAAACCATTCGCGTACCCCGGTGATTGCCAGCGGCGTCGTGCGCACAGCAGACGATATCTCGCGGCTTGCATACATCCCCAATATCTCGGGCGCGATTGTCGGGCGTGCGCTGTTTCGCAAGACACTGGACCTGACCGAAGCACTTGATACTGCCAAATCGGCGCACGAGCCGGTCGCGCAGTTTCAGTAAGCAACTCCGCCCTTTCGGCTGGACGCGCGAAAGGGCGGTTTTAGCAGGCGCCGAATTTCCGGTTTCCTTGGGCAATCGGCGGCAGGACGCCGGGACGGAAAGAACCGTTGCTCTTGCCCCCGCACCCCGGGCCGGGGTATGAGCGGTTCTCATAAGAGGAAGCAGGCAAGAGGCACTTCATGCGCAGAGTCGTTGTAACCGGTCTTGGATTGGTCACTCCTTTGGCCAGCGGGGTCGAGGAAACCTGGTCGCGGCTGCTGGACGGAGAGTCCGGCGCAGGCCCAATCACGCATTTCGATGCAGAGGCAAGCGGGGTCGCAACGACCTACGCCTGCGAGGTGCCGCGCGGCGACGGAACCAACGGGACCTTCAATCCCGATGACTGGATGCCGCTGAAAGAGCAGCGCAAGATTGAGGATTTCATCCTGTATTCCATCGCGGCCGCCGAAATGGCCTGCAAGGATGCAGGCTGGCTGCCGGAAGACGAAGAATCGCGCCTGCGTACTGGTGTTCTGATCGGCTCGGGCATTGGTGGTCTGGGATCGATTGCCAATACCGCGAACCTGATCCGCGACAAGGGTCCGCGTCGGGTATCTCCGTTCTTTATTCCGGGCGCACTGATCAACCTGGCCTCGGGTCAGGTATCAATCCGTCACGGGTTCAAAGGGCCGAACCACTCGGTCGTGACCGCATGTTCAACCGGGGCGCACGCAATCGGCGACGCCAGCCGCATCATCCGGGCAGGTGACGCGGATGTCATGGTGGCAGGTGGCGGCGAGGGCTGTATCTGCGAGATCGGTATCGCCGGCTTCAACGCATGCAAGGCGCTGTCGACCAAATATGCAGATAATCCCAAGGCTGCCAGCCGACCCTATGACGTGGACCGTGACGGTTTCGTGATGGGCGAGGGCGCTGGCATCGTGGTTCTGGAAGATTACGAGCACGCCAAGGCGCGCGGTGCCAAGATCTACGCCGAAGTTCTGGGCTATGGTATGTCGGGCGACGCCTATCACATCACCGCCCCGTCCGAGGATGGCGACGGGGCCGAACGCTCCATGAGAGCGGCGTTGCGCAGCGCCGGGCTGGAGCCGAAAGACCTGGATTACATCAACGCGCATGGCACCTCGACCATGGCGGACACGATCGAATTGGGTGCTGTCGAGCGCCTGTTGGGCGAGCATGCCGGGAATGCGACGATGAGCTCGACCAAGTCGGCAACCGGTCACTTGCTGGGTGCTGCGGGTGCGATTGAGGCGATATTCTCAATCCTGGCGATCCGCGATCAGGTCGCACCGCCAACAATCAACCTGGACAACCCGGCAGTTGAAACCCCGATTGATCTTGCCCCCAACGCCAAACGCGAGCGTGAGATTAACGTGGCGCTGTCGAATTCGTTCGGGTTCGGTGGAACCAATGCCAGCGTGATTTTCGGAAAGGTCAGTTAAATGTGGCGGGCCATCGCTTCGAATGCGATGACCATCCTGGTGGTCGGCCTGTTTCTGGTGGGCGGTCTGATCCTGTGGGGACAGTCGCAGTACAAGGCCGAAGGCCCGCTTGAAACTGCGATTTGCCTTCAGGTCAAAAGCGGTTCGAACATGACACGTGTCAGTCGCGATCTGGAAGATCAGGGTGCCATTCGCAGTTCAATTCTGTTTCGGATGGCCGCTGACTATACCGATCAGGCGCAGCGGTTGAAAGCGGGCAGCTTTCTGGTGCGCGAAGGTGCGTCTATGGCGCAGATCATCGAAGAGATCACCAGCAGCGGCGCCAGTACTTGTGGGTCGGAAATCGAATACCGTATCGGTGTGACACGCACCCAAACCCGCGTGCGTGAATTGAACCCGGCAACATTGGATTTTGTCGAGATTGCTTCATTTGATGCGGCAGAGGAAGAAACGCCTGATGCCTATACCGAGAAGCGCAACGAAGCTGACACGCGCTATCGCGTGTCGCTGGCCGAAGGTGTGACCTCGTGGCAGGTGGTTGAAGCTCTGAAATCATTCGAAGCGCTGTCAGGTGAAGTGACCGAGATCCCGGCTGAGGGCATGTTGGCCCCGGACAGTTACGATGTTGTGGCCGGACAGGATCGCAATGCGATTTTGCAGGCCATGCAGGACAAGCAACAACTGCGGATCAACGCGGTTTGGGAAAGCCGCCAAGGCGGGTTGCCACTGGACACTCCGGAAGAGATGCTGATCCTTGCGTCTATCATCGAAAAGGAAACCGGTGTTCCGGAGGAACGTGGCCAGGTCGCCAGTGTGTTCGTGAACCGCCTGAAACAGGGGATGCGCCTGCAAACAGATCCGACCGTCATCTATGGCGTGACAAAGGGGCAGGGCACATTGGGCCGCGGGTTGCGGCGCAGCGAACTGAACCGTCCGACACCGTGGAACACCTATCAGATTGACGGGCTGCCCCCGACGCCGATCGCAAATCCGGGTCTGGCGAGCCTTGAAGCTGCGGTCGCGCCGGATGACACCAACTATGTGTTCTTCGTCGCCGACGGCTCGGGCGGTCATGCGTTTGCAGAAACCCTGCAGGAGCATAATCGCAATGTTGCCAAATGGCGCGAAATTGAGGAACAGCAAAGCTCGGGGAATTAAGCCCGGCGGATTGCTGGATTTGCCAACGAAAACGCCGACGCCGGTATGAAAACTGGCGTCGGCGTTTTCTTTGGCAGCCTGTTCAGTCCTTAGGCGGCTGAACGTCTTTTGTTGGGACGGCGCCGTCTGCTGCTGGAAGGTTTCCCATCACCGTTAGCCGGTTTGGGCTTGAACCCGCGACGGCGGTTGTTTTGTCGACGTGCAGGTTGCTGAACCTCGACCCCTTCCGGCATGGTGCCGCTTGTGACAGGGATTTCAATTTTCATCAGCTTCTGGATTTGACGCAGCAGGTCGACTTCTTCCGGTGCACAGAAAGCGATCGCTTCCCCCTCGCGCCCGGCACGGGCGGTGCGCCCGATACGGTGGACGTAATTGTCGGGTACGTCGGGCAGGTCGAAGTTGATGACATAGGCGACACCGGGGATGTCGATGCCACGCGCGGCAACGTCGGTGGCCACCAGTATGTTCACCTCTCCAGCGCGGAAGGCATTAATGGCCCGGTCACGCTGGCCCTGGCTTTTGTTCCCGTGAATGGATGCTGCGTTGAAGCCATCGGCGACCAGCCCTTTCATCAGCCGTTCAGCGCCGTGTTTTGTGCGGGTGAAGACCAGCGTCAGTGCATCCGCGTCCTGCGACAGGATTTGGCGAAGTTTAGAGGGTTTTTCGGCTTTTGGAACAAAATGAAGGGACTGAGTGATCTTGTCCGCCGCCTTGCCCGGGGGTGAAACCTGCACCCGCTGTGGATTGTTCAGATAGGCACGGCTGAGCTCCTCCATCTGTTTCGGCATTGTGGCCGAGAACAGCATGGTCTGGCGGGGTGTTCCCAGTGCAGGCGCGATGCGACGCAGAGCGTGAATGAAGCCCAGGTCAAGCATCTGATCTGCTTCGTCCAATACCAGATGGCGCACCGAACCAAGGTCAACAGCGCCGCGTTCCATCAGGTCAATCAGGCGCCCCGGGGTGGCGACCAAAATATCGGTGCCGCGGGCAAGGAACATCACTTGTTTGTTGATCGACTGGCCACCAACAACTGTGGCGACCCGCAGCTTTGTTCCTTTGGTGAGGGTGCGCAAACTGTCGGCGATCTGGTTCACCAACTCGCGTGTAGGGGCGAGGATCAGCGATTTGGCTGTTTTGGGATCGGGCTTGCCGGGCTGCGCCAGCAGGTGGTCGATCAGGGGCAGGCCAAAGGCCAGTGTCTTGCCGGTGCCGGTTTGGGCCAGCCCGAGGATGTCATGCCCGTTCAGGGCCAGCGGAATGGCCTGGTTCTGAATCGGGGTGGGTTGAGTAAAATTGGCGCGTTTCAACGCGTCGTTCAGTGTCGGCGCGAGGCCGAGCATGTCGAAGTCGAACAAAAAATTATCCTTTACAGCCCGCAGGTTAAGCCCCGCGAGCAGGTGATGACTGGCCACGTTCATGTGACCGGCAGGGTTGAGCGAGACCTCGGGATGCGCGAGCGAATCCAGCGCCATCCGGCCATCGCCTAAAGAACCCTGCGTGAAGGGGAACTGGGAGTTATGTGTTGGCGCTGTGGGGCCTGAAGCCCGACGATGCTCACGCGGTGGCGCCGTGATGAGGGGCACATGAGGGTTTCGGGGGGAAATGTCAAGGACTGGTTTTGCAGCGCGCCGGACCCTGCGGCGCCGAAATCGGGTGATGCGGGCGATTTTGAGCGCGATTTCGGAAAATGTCAGGTTTGTACACGCGTCCGCGCGGGGGTTGTACAATTTGTACACGCTGAAAGCGGCACGGGGGTAACCCTGTATTAACCCCTCTGGTCGGTGAAGCGGTCAGGGCTAGGGAGGCAAAAGGGCGGGGCGGCGTTTAGGCCGAGGGTTACTACAGCCGGAAATTCACTGTCCGTTAACCTGCACCGTACGATCCCTGTTGCGCGACTGTTGCGTAAACCCTTGACTTTGCGCGCTTTATCCCGTATAGGTTGTGTCATGCTAGAAGAAGTGGGCGAACGGCCTCGGGGTGACCCGGTGGCCGTTTTTTCGTTTCTCTCGTGCGGAGAACACTCACGCATGAGGTCACAGGCAAACATGACTTTGATTACCCCGGAAGAGCGGATTTCCCAGACGGCTGAACTGTTGCAGTCCCTGGAAAGGTCCATTCGCGATCTGCGGCAAGCGGCAGAAGACCTGCGCAAACAGATCGGTGCCGGGGAGGATGCAGATCTTGCTGGTTCAGCCAAGCAACTCGGTCAGCTGGAGGGGCTGATCCGAAGTTGCCAGAAAGTGGAGACAAGCTTTGTCGAACAACATTACAGACAAGCCGGAATTGCCCAAGGGGGCTATGCGCTCGACCTTGAGCGGGCCCGATTTGAGATCGGGTGCAGGCTGGCTCGCCTCCGCCAATGCTGCGGTGCGGGAGAGATTTCTGAGTGAGATCGGGGAGGGGGGGCTGTGTGCCCTCCCTTTCCTGTTTGAATTCTGGGCGCTGCCGCATCAATTGCCGCCCGAGGGCGACTGGCGGTCCTGGGTGATCATGGGCGGGCGCGGTGCGGGCAAGACGCGCGCCGGGGCTGAGTGGGTAAGGTCGATGGTCGAGGGGCCGAAACCGCTGGACAAGGGCGAGGCGTGCCGCGTGGCGCTGGTGGGTGAAACATTCGATCAGGTGCGCGACGTGATGATCTTTGGCGACAGCGGGATATTGCAATGCTCGCCCCCGGATCGTCGGCCCACGTGGAAGGCATCCGAACGCAAGCTGATCTGGCCCCACGGGGCCGAGGCGCAGGCGTTTTCAGCGCATGATCCCGAAGGGCTACGCGGGCCGCAGTTTGATGCGGCCTGGGTGGATGAGCTGGCCAAGTGGAAGAAAGCGGGCGAGACCTGGGACATGCTGCAATTTGCGCTGCGTTTGGGCGAGAGGCCCCGGGTCTGCGTGACCACGACACCGCGCAATGTGAAGGTTTTGAAGGATTTGCTGGCGTCGCCCTCCACCGTGCAGACCCATGCGCCAACCGAGGCGAACCGGGCCAATCTGGCGGCGTCGTTTCTGGAAGAAGTGCGCGCGCGCTATGCGGGTACACGGCTGGGGCGGCAGGAGCTGGACGGAGTGCTGCTGTCGGATGCGGAAGGCGCGCTGTGGACGGGTTCGATGCTTGAGGCGGCGCGGTGCGCAAAGGTGCCCGAATTGGATCGCATCGTGGTGGCGCTGGATCCGGCGGTGACGTCCGGGTCAGGCGCGGATGCCTGCGGGATCGTGGTGGTTGGCGCGCAAGTGCAAGGCCCGCCCGAGGCGTGGCGCGCCTATGTGCTGGCTGACCGGACGGTGCAGGGCGTTGGCCCGGCAGGCTGGGCGCAGGCGGCGATTGACGCGATGGATGAGTTCGGGGCCGAACGGCTGGTGGCCGAGGTCAATCAGGGCGGGCAACTGGTGGAAGAGGTCGTGCGACAAGTGGATCCTCTGGTCCCTTATCGTGCGGTGCGGGCCTCCCGCGGCAAGGTGGCGCGAGCCGAGCCGGTCGCGGCTTTGTACGAGCAGGGGCGGGTGGCCCATGTGGCCGGGCTGGACGCGCTGGAGGAGCAGATGTGCCAGATGACCGCGCGCGGGTTTGAAGGGCAGGGCTCGCCCGACCGGGTCGACGCGCTGGTCTGGGCGCTGCATGAGTTAGTTGTGGGGCCTGCGGGGGTGTTTAGAAGGCCGAGGGTGCGGGCGTTGTGAATTGAATAGCAAATACCGCTAGAAGTCTGAGTAAGGAATTCCAGAATGGATATTTGAGACAGGCAGATGCATCTTGAATTCAAAGGGTATTTGTCATTTGTTTCCAATAAATTCGCCCACACTCTTTAGCTTGACCTTGGTCGCAGTCGCAATGTGTGCTGCTATGGCAGTTCGATTTAGGTCATTTTGGCGACTGCTCTTCACTGCGTTGCTCGCCGCGCTGCCATTGCTGTTTATCAGACAAATGCCTTCAGGCACGCAGTATGATGGGCTTGGCTATGTAATCGTTGTTGTAGCGTCGTTGCTTGCTGCCGGGGCTGGTGCCGGTTGGGGTGCAATTTTGCGTTTGCTCGGAGTGCCAGCAGTGGTTTCAGCAATTGTTGTTTGTGGATTAGCAGCACTGGTCGCAGGAAGTATGTTGTGGGGGCAGTACGTGCCAAACTCCTGCGACGGTAAACCTCTGCTGGTAAACGTTGCAGGTCAAAAACTAAGTATACCCTCGGAAATGCGCCCTCTCGTATGGCCCGAAGAGAAGCAAAAATACTGGGCCAACCCAGAGAGAAAAAGAGAGCACTCCTACCTGTGTGGGATCAGCGAGAATGCTTCTCGAGTAATTTCTGTGAATGAGATCAAGATCAACCCTGTAGCCGTACACAAATCCTTGTCTGCTGTTTGTATGGCGTCTGATCCGCCGTCTTGGTGCAGCAATTACTCTAACCACTTCATGCCGTTGTTGGTGGAGTTCAGTGTTTCTTCCCCGGCAGACCCTGGGAAACCTGCATACTACTGGAATTGGGACTCACCTGATGTTTTTAGGCAAGGTGACGTGCGGGAGGGTTTTAGTTGTCTTTGGGATGCTGAAACAAAATTAGTGAGGGAATGTTCGATTTGGCAACCTTTCGGAACAGGTTTTCGATTGACGGTCGAAACTACAAATCGTCCTGGTGATTTCGAAAGTCTGTCCATTGACGAAGTGCGTGAAGGTATGATTGCAGCACGTAGTTCACTTCTTTCCTCAATTCAGAACTGACCCGTTGCCCCCCCCCCGTACGCCCCATTCCCAAGGCTTAAACGTCTTTCCGTCATAACTCCTTTCAACAAGCCGGGCAGAGCGGCGGCAGAAAGGAGCACAGATGGTATTCGATTTCTTGCGTCGTGGATCGGCCGGCAGCGCGCCCGAGGCGAAGGCGAGCGCGACGGGGCCTGTGGTGGCGTGGCAGACTGGCGGGCGCGTGGCGTGGAGCCCGCGGGACACGGTGTCTCTGACGCGGACGGGGTTTTCGGGCAATCCGGTGGGGTTTCGGTCGGTCAAGCTGATTGCTGAATCGGCGGCGGCTCTGCCCTTGATATTGCAGGGTCAGGGGCAGCGTTTCGATGCGCACCCGATCCTGGCCCTGTTGCGACGCCCGAATGCGGCGCAGGGGCGGGCAGAGATGCTGGAGGCCCTGTTCGGGCAGTTGCTGCTGTCGGGTAATGCTTATGTCGAGGCGGTGCAGGCCGAGGACGGGCTGCCGGTTGAGCTGCACGTTTTGCGTTCGGACCGGATGAGCGTGGTGCCGGGGGCGGATGGGTGGCCCAAGGCCTATGATTACAGCGTCGGTGGCAAGACGCACCGGTTCTCGGCCGAGGCCATCTGTCATATCAAGACGTTCCACCCGCAGGATGATCATTACGGGTTCTCGCCGATGCAGGCGGCGGCGACGGCGATTGACGTGCACAACAGCGCCTCGCGGTGGTCGAAATCGCTGCTGGACAATGCCGCGCGGCCCTCGGGGGCGCTGGTGTGGAAGGGCGGTGATGGGCACGGAATGATGGCCGAGGAGCAGTTCCGCCGCCTGTCCGACGAGATCGAGCAGAACTATCGCGGGGCGCGCAATGCTGGCCGTCCAATGGTTCTGGAGGGGGGGCTGGATTGGAAGCCGATGGGCTTTTCCCCCTCAGACATGGAGTTTCAGAAGACCAAGGAAGCCGCCGCCCGCGAGATCGCGCTGGCCTTTGGGGTCCCGCCGATGCTGCTGGGGATACAGGGCGACGCGACCTATTCGAACTATCAGGAGGCCAACCGGGCGTTTTACCGCCTGACCGTGCTTCCCCTGGTGACGCGGGTGGCGGCGGCGGTGTCGGAGTGGCTGACGGGCTTTACCGGCGAGGATCTGATCCTGAAGCCCGATCTGGATCAGGTAACGGCCCTGTCCGCCGAGCGGGATGCGCAATGGGCGCGGGTCAACCGGGCGGAATTCCTGAGCGATGTAGAAAAACGCAGGTTGCTGGGGCTGCCGGAGCGTGCCGATGGCTGAGGGGTATCCGCCGTTCGACTGCGCGCCGGGGCTACGTCTGGCCGCGCATGAGCGGGTGGCCGAGATCCAGCACGCGCATCTGTGCAGGCGGCTGGATCAGATCGAAGAGATGATGGAGCGGCTGGAGAAACGGCTGTGGCTGACGGTCTATGGCGTGGCCGCAGTGATCCTGGCGCAGGCGTTTCAGTCATTTCTGGTGGTAACGCCATAAGTTCAGTGGGTTACATGGAGAAGTTCATGGATTTAGAACATAAGTTCGCAGGGTTCGGTGACATCCTGTCAGTGACCGAGGATGCGATGATCGAAGGCTATGCCAGCCTGTTCGGGCAAGTCGATCAGGGCAGTGATACGGTGCAACGCGGGGCCTATCGCGCCTCGCTTGAGGGGCTCGCCAAGGCGGGTCAGCGGGTCAAGATGCTGTGGCAGCACGACCCGGCGCAACCCATTGGTGTCTGGGACGAGGTGCGCGAGGACGACAAGGGCCTGTGGGTCAAGGGTCGCCTGCTGGAAAGCACCCAGAAAGGCCGGGAAGCGGCCGAGCTGATCCGGGCGGGTGCGATGGATGGCCTGTCGATCGGCTATCGCACCAAACGGGCCGTAAAGAATGACAAGGGCCAGCGGGTCCTGACGGAACTGGAGCTGTGGGAGGTGTCGCTGGTGACCTTCCCGATGCTGCCCAGTGCGCGGGTGGCGGCAAAGGGGAGCGACCCCGACGCCGAGAACACCTGGCGCAGTATTGCCGAGGTGTTTGACCACGCCCGGCAGGAGCTGGCGCGGACCTAGCGCGCCTCAAACCCACCCAAAAACAGGACATGCTGATGAGCAAGACCGAGATCCCGGCCTTGACCGGAGAGGGTGCGCCCCTGGTTCAGGAGGTGAAGCAGGCGATGGCTGGCTTCGTGAATGAATTCAAGGGCCTGAAGGCTGAAGTTAAAACCAAATTGCAACAGACAGAAGAGCGACTGACCATGCTGGATCGTAAATCAACCATCGCGGCGCGCCCGCATCTTGCGGCCTCGACCCTGGACGGTGCCCCGCACCAGAAGGCGTTCGACGCCTATGTGCGCTCGGGCGAGGATGACGGGTTGCGCGGGCTGGAGATGGAGAGCAAATCGCTGTCCACAGCCGTCAACAGCGATGGCGGGTATCTGGTCGATCCGCAGACTGCCGAGACGATCAAGTCGGTTCTGAACGCAACTGCGTCGATCCGTTCGATTGCGTCGGTGGTGAATGTCGAGGCGAATTCGTTCGATGTGCTGATCGACCATACCGATGTCGGTGCCGGCTGGGCAGATGAGAATTCGGCCACTTCCGAAACCGGAACCCCGTCGATCGATCGCATCTCGATCCCGCTGCACGAGTTGAGCGCGCTGCCCAAAGCCTCGCAGCGCTTGCTGGATGACAGCGCGTTCGATGTCGAGGGCTGGCTGGCCGGTCGGATTGCCGACAAGTTCGCCCGTGCCGAGGCGGCGGCCTTTATCACGGGTGACGGTGTGGACAAACCCAAGGGTCTGATGATCCACCGTGCGGTTTCCGATGACACATGGTCCTGGGGTAGCCTGGGGTATGTTGCCACCGGCATCGATGGCGGCGTCGATGCGGATGCGATTGTCGATGTGGTTTATGCGCTGGGCGCGCAATACCGGGTCAATGGCACATTCGTCATGAACTCGAAAACGGCGGGTGTGATCCGCAAGCTGAAAGACAGCGATGGCCGTTTCCTGTGGTCGGACGGTCTGGCCGCCGGTGAGCCCGCGCGCCTGATGGGCTATCCGGTACTGATTGCCGAGGACATGCCGGACGCGGCCTCGGACAGCTTCTCGATCGCGTTTGGCGACTTCAAATCCGGTTACACCATCGCTGAACGCCCCGATCTGCGCGTGCTGCGCGACCCGTTCAGCGCCAAGCCGCATGTCCTGTTTTATGCGACCAAGCGTGTGGGCGGCGATGTGAGCGACTTTGCAGCCATCAAGCTGGTGAAATTCGGCATCGCCTAAGCGGTGGCGAATCCGGGGGGCCATCGGCCCCTCGGGCGGCGGGCGCGGGCCGGGGTGAGATCCCCCGCGTTGTCTAGCTGCTCCCCTCCGTCCGAGCAACGTGGGGCGGCGCGTGCCCGTCATTTTCCTGACTGAGGCCCCCGGTGGGGTCCGAGATTGCGGAGTGAATGGATGATGTTGATCGAAGAAACCGCCATCGCGGATGCGGCGCTGCCGGTGGATCAGTTCAAGGCGCATCTGCGGCTGGGCAGGGGCTTTGCCGAGGATGACGTTCAGAACGAGGTGTTGAAGGGGTTCCTGCGGGCGGCCATGGCCGCGATTGAGGCGCGCACCGGTAAGGTTCTGATCGAGCGCGACTTTTCATGGAGCCTGAGCGGTTGGCGCGATCCGTCGGGCGAGGTTTTGCCGGTTGCTCCGGTGACATCGGTGCAGGCCGTGACGCTGACCGATGCGGCAGGTTCTGAAACCGTTGCGGATGCGGCGGTGTATCGGCTGGAACGCGATGGCCAGCGCCCGCGGTTGCGGCCGGTCGGGTCGGCCCTGCCTGCGATTGCAACGGGGGGTGCGGTGAAGATCTCCTTCACGGCCGGGATGGCCACGGATTGGGCCGGTTTGCCTGCCGATCTTGGCCAGGCGGTACTGTTGCTGGCGGCGCACTATTACGAATACCGGGACGAGACCGCGCTGGGCGCGGGGTGTATGCCGTTTGGCGTCACCAGCCTGATCCAGCGCTATCGGATGGTGCGCTTTGGGGCGGGGGTGGTGCAATGAACACGCCGCGTCTGAACCGCAAGCTGGTGCTTGAGGCCCCGATGCGCAGCGCTGACGGGTCCGGGGGATATACCGAGGCATGGGCCGCGCTGGGAACGCTGTGGGCCGAGGTCACGGCGCGCAGTGGCGCGGAACGGCAGATCGCCGGCGTTTCCGTCTCGCGCGTGGGGTATCGCATCGTGGTGCGGGGCGCGCCCGAGGGGTCGACCATGCGCCCGGCGCCGGATCAGCGGTTTCGCGAGGGCAATCGCCGGTTCGTCATCCGCGCCGTGGCTGAGCGCGACGCGCGCGGCCAGTACCTGACCTGTTTCGCGGATGAAGAGGTGGCGGCATGAGCTATGGCATATCAGCCGCCTTGCAGGCGGCGGTGTTTCAGCACCTGACCGGGGATGCGGATGTCAGCGGCCAGTCCGGTGGCGCGATCTATGACGCGGTGCCCACGGGAACGGTTCCGCAGACCTATGTGACATTGGGCCCGGAAGAGGTCCGCGACGCCTCGGACCGGTCGGGCGCGGGTGCGATCCACCGCTTTACGGTTTCGGTGGTGTCCGAAGCCGCCGGGTTTGGCGCGGCAAAGACGCTGGCCGGGGCGGTGTGTGACGCGCTGGACAATGCGCCGCTGGTTCTGAGCCGCGGGCATCTGGTCGGGCTGTGGTTCGAGCGCGCCTCGGCCCGGCGAACCGGGACAGGCGGCAGCATCCGCCAGATCGACCTGAGATTCCGCGCCCGCGTGGAAGACGACTAAGCAATCAACGGAGAGAGCACATGGCTGCCCAGAACGGAAAAGACCTTTTGGTCAAAGTGGATATGAACGGCACGGGCCTGTTCCAGACCATTGCGGGCCTGCGGGCCACGCGGATCAGTTTCAACGCCGAAAGCGTGGATGTCACCAGCCTGGAAAGCCAGGGGGGCTGGCGCGAGCTGTTGTCGGGGGCGGGGGTCAAATCGGCCTCGATCTCGGGCTCGGGCGTGTTCAAGGATGCAGGTACGGACGAACGCGCGCGGCAGCTGTTCTTTGACGGCGAGACCCCGGCGTTTCAGGTGATTATCCCCGATTTCGGCATTGTCGAGGGGGCGTTTCAGGTGACGGGCATCGAATATGCAGGCTCGCACAACGGTGAGGCGACCTATGAGATGAGCATGGCAAGCGCCGGTGCGCTGAGCTTTACGGCGCTGTAATCGCATGGCCAATCCGTGGACGGGCGAGGTGGCACTGACCATAGATGGAGAGCGGCGGGTGCTCAAGCTAACGCTGGGCGCTTTGGCGGAACTGGAGCAGGAGCTGAACACCGGATCCCTGGTCGAGCTGGTGCAGCGGTTCGAGGGTGGCGCGTATTCCAGCAGTGACGTGCTGGCGCTGATCGTTGCCGGATTGCGGGGCGGGGGCCGGGATACCAGCCGCGCCGACCTGCTTCATGCCGAAATCGAGGGCGGCCCGATGGCTGCGGCCAAAGCGGCGGCCGAACTGCTGGCCCGCGCCTTCATGGTGCCGGAAACGACATGAGCGGGTTTGACTGGCCCGCCCTGATGCGGGCCGGGTTTCTGGGGCTGCGGCTGACGCCGGATCAGTTCTGGCGTCTGACCCCGGCAGAACTGCGGCTGATGCTGGGGCAGGGCGCCGGGATGTCCGCGATGAACCGGGCAGGCCTTGACGCGCTGCTGGCCGCCTTCCCGGACAAGCAACAAGGAGAGCGTGATGACGGATCGTGACGGGTTTGACGACTTGCAGGAGCGGGGGGCAGCGCTGGGCGATGCCCTGGGTGATGCTGCGACGATGGCCGCGGCGTTTGACAGCCAGATGAAGCGGATCAGCGCCGCGTTCGAGGAAACCGGCAAGGATGTCGCCACGTTGGAACGGGGCATGTCCAGCGGTTTGCGCAAGGCGTTCGATGGCGTGGTTCTGGACGGGATGAGCCTGTCGGGCGCGCTGGATGTGCTGAAGAACTCGTTGATCCAAACGGCTTATGCAGCCGCGATCAAGCCGGTGACGGATCATTTTGGCGGATTGCTGGCAAACTCGGTCGGCGGGTTGGTGCAGGGTCTTCTGCCCTTTGCCGATGGCGGCAGTTTCAGCCAGGGCCGGGTGATGCCGTTTGCCAATGGCGGCGTGGTCAGCAGCCCGACGATGTTTCCGATGCGCGGCGGCACCGGGCTGATGGGCGAGGCCGGCCCCGAGGCGATCATGCCGCTGGCGCGCGGCGCGGACGGCAAGCTGGGCGTGCGCACGCAGGGCGGTGGGCGTTCGGTGAATGTGGTGATGAACATCACGACCCCGGATGTGCAGGGGTTCCGCCGCTCGCAGGGACAGATTGCAGCACAGATGAGCCGTGCGTTGGGGCGCGGCAATCGCAACAGGTAAATCAGGGAGCAGGTGATGACTTTCCACGAGGTGAGATTTCCCGCCAGCCTGAGCTTTGGCTCGGTCGGGGGCCCCGAGCGGCGCACGGATATCGTGACGCTGGCCAACGGGTTCGAAGAGCGCAACACGCCCTGGGCCCATTCCCGGCGCAGGTATGACGCGGGGCTGGGTATGCGCTCGCTGGACGATATCGAGACGCTGATCTCGTTCTTCGAGGCGCGGCAGGGCCAGATGTACGGGTTTCGCTGGAAGGACTGGTCGGATTTCAAATCCGGCAAGGCCACGTTGGATGTCGATGTCGGAGATCAGGTTATCGCACGCGGCGACGGTGTGCGGACCGAGTTTCAGCTGATCAAGACCTATAGCTCGGGCGGGGTCAGCTATGCCCGCCCCATCGTCAAGCCGGTGCTTGGGACGGTGCGTCTGGGGCTGGATCAGGATGAGATCCGGGAGGGCGTGGAATTCGAGGTTGATCTGGCAACAGGCCGGATCACCTTTGCCGACCCGCCACCGGAAGAGGTGGATATCACCGCCGGGTTCGAATTCGATGTGCCGGTGCGGTTTGACACCGACAAGATCCATACCAGCGTCGCCAGTTTTCAGGCCGGAGAGGCGCCGAACGTTCCCGTGGTTGAGGTGCGTGTCTGATGGCTGTGGATGAACAGGGCCTGCACGCGCATCTGCAAAGCGGGATGACCACCGTGTGCCGGTGTTGGGCGATCAGACGCCGGGATGGTCAGGAATACGGGTTCACCGATCATGATCTGGAACTTGGCTTTGACGGATTGACGTTCAGGGCCAGCACCGGTTTGACGGCGGCGGCCATCGAGCAGGCCACCGGCCTGTCCATTGACAACACCGAAGCCATGGGCGCGCTGTCGGATGCGGCCATTCGCGAAGAGGATATCGAGGCGGGGCGGTTCGACGGGGCCGAAGTGCGCGCGTGGCTGGTCAACTGGGCCGACCCGGATCAGCGCATCCTTCAGTTCCGGGGCTCGATCGGGGAATTGCGGCGCGCAGGCGGTGCATTCCACGCCGAGTTGCGTGGCCTGACCGATTTGCTGAACCGCCCGTTGGGGCGCGTGTATCAGAAGCCTTGTACTGCCGTTTTGGGGGACCGGACCTGTCGGTTCGACATGGATACGCCCGGCTATTGGATTGAGGGCGCCGTCACCGGTTTTGATGGTGGAACCGTTCTGCTTGTCGCGGGCGGGGCAACCATCGAAGACGGCTGGTTCGAGCGCGGCAGGATTGACGTTGTGTCGGGAGCGGCGAAGGGGCTCTGGTCATCAATCAAGCATGACCAGCAGGTGGCGGACGGGCGGCAGATCACGCTCTGGTCCGGTTTCGGGGAAAGCCTGGTGCCGGGTGACACGGTCAGGCTGAGGGCGGGGTGCGACAAACGCATGGAGACCTGTCGTTTGAAGTTCAACAACCTTCTGAACTTTCAGGGCTTTCCCGATCTTCCGGGCGAAGATTGGGTGATGGCCGTTCCCAAACAGAGCAAAGCCAACAGCGGAGGGAGCCTGAGGTGACGATACACAGGCAGGATATTGTCGCAGAAGTGCGCAGCTGGCTGGGGACGCCTTATGTGCATCAGGCCTCGACCAAGGGGGCGGGCACGGATTGTCTGGGCCTGCTGCGCGGCGTCTGGCGCGCCGTGATCGGACAGGAGCCCGAGGCGGTTCCGGTCTACAGTCTGGACTGGTCCGAGCCGCAGGGCGAGGAACGCATGTGGGCGGCGGCGCGGCGGCATCTGGTCGAAAAACCGGTCGGCGATTTCGCGGTCGCAGATGTGCTGCTGTTCCGGATGCGCGATGGCAGCGTGGCCAAACATCTTGGCATCGTCAGCGTCGCAGGCCCTGAGCCGAGGTTCATTCACGCCTATTCCGGCCATGGCGTTGTCGAGAACGCGCTGAGCGGCCCTTGGCGTCGCAGAATCGTTTCCTGTTTCGAATTCCCGTTGGAGGTGCTCTGATGGCTACTATTCTTCTTTCCGCAGCCGGGGCGGCGCTGGGCGGGTCAATCGGCGGAACAGTCGCGGGCCTGTCCACCGCAATCATCGGCCGGGCCATTGGCGCGACGGTTGGGCGGGTCATCGACCAGAGGTTCTTCAGCCAGTCGGTCATGGGCAGTGGCAGCGAAGTCGTCGAAACAGGCCGCATGGACCGGTTCAGGCTGACGGAAACCGGCGAGGGCGCGCCGGTGACAACGGTCTTTGGGCGTATGCGCGTGGGCGGTCAGGTCATCTGGGCCTCGGACTTTCTGGAGACCGAGACCCGGGAAACGCAGGGCGGCGGAGGCGGGGGCAAAGGCAAACCCAAGGCGCCCGAAGTGACCACCGTCAGCTACAGCTATTCGATTTCGCTGGCCATTGCCGTTGGCGCGGGTGAAATCGCCGATGTCGGGCGCATCTGGGCAGACGGGGAAGAACAGGACCGATCCGGGTTGAACATGCGCATCTATCACGGCACGCAAGACCAGTTGCCCGATCCCCTTATCGAAGCAATCGAAGGGGCGGGCACGGTGCCGGCCTATCGCGGTACAGCCTATGTCGTGATCGAGGATTTCCAGCTTGCGAGTTTTGGCAACCGGGTGCCGCAGTTCTCGTTCGAGGTGGTGCGCCCCGCGCAGCGCGACATGCCGGATTACCCAAGCGCCCTGCCGCAGATCGTGCGGGGCGTGGCGATGATTCCGGGTACGGGCGAGTATGCGCTGGCCCGTTCGCAGGTGAATTATACGCAATCCGGGACAAGCTGGGCGGCCAATGTGCATTCCGCGTCCGGTGTATCGGATCTTGTGAGCTCGACGCGTGCGCTGGAGACCGAGCTGCCAAATTGCGACGCGGCCTCGTTGGTGGTTTCGTGGTTCGGTGACGATCTGAGATGCGGCGCATGCACGATCCGGCCCAAGGTCGAACAGAGCGACACGGACAGCCGCAACATGCCGTGGATCGTGTCGGACCAGGTCCGCAGCACGGCGGGCCAGGTCGCGCGGCAGGACGGTCGCCCGGTCTATGGCGGGACACCCGCAGACCCGGCGGTGGTCGAGGCGATCCGACACCTCAACCAGTCGGGAAAGCGGGTCATGTTCTATCCGTTCATCCTGATGGAGCAATTGCCGGGAAACGGGCTGCCGGACCCCTGGTCGGAGGCTACAAACCAGCCCCATCTGCCTTGGCGGGGACGGATCACGCTGGATGTGGCGCCGGGGCGCGCAGGGTCTGCTGATCAGACCGCGGCGGCGGACGCGCAGGTGGCCGCGTTCTTTGGGACGGCAAGTGCTGCGGATTTTACGATCAACGAAGGATTTGACGCCCCGGTGGACACGGGCGGCGGCAGCGGCGTCAGAGGCTCGGGCCCCGTGCTTGGCGGGCGGCCGGATGACCGCGGGCCTGGCGATTTGCAATGGGTAAACGGTGGCGGCACGTTTGGCGGCTTGCTTGGCAATGGTCCCGTTCCGGCCACGAAAATCGTCAAATACTCCGGCCCGCAGGAATGGGGCCTGCGCCGGTTCATTCTGCACTATGCCATGTTGTGCAAGGCGGCTGGTGGGGTGTCATCCTTCTGTATCTCGTCCGAGATGCGTGGCCTGACTCAGATCCGCGGGGCTTCGGGGTTTCCCGCCGTTGCGCAACTGCGTGCGCTGGCGGCAGAGGTGCGCCAGATTCTGGGCCCGGACACCAAGATCGGCTATGCGGCGGATTGGAGCGAGTATTTCGGATACCAGCCGGATGGAAGCGGAGACAGGTATTTTCACCTCGACCCGTTATGGGCGGATGACAACATCGATTTCATTGGCATCGACAATTACATGCCTTTGTCCGACTGGCGTGATGGAGAAAACCACGTGGACGCCGAGGCAGGTGCGCCGTCGGTCTACGACCTTGGGTATCTGCGCGGCAATATCGAGGGGGGCGAGGGGTATGACTGGTATTATGCCGCGCCGGAAGAGGCCGAGGCACAGATCAGAACGCCCATCGAAGATCAGGAGCATGATGAGCCATGGGTCTGGCGCTACAAGGACCTGCGCGGCTGGTGGTCAAGTCTGCATCACGAGCGGATCGGCGGTGTTCGTCAGCCCAATCCGACCGACTGGGTGCCCGGATCAAAGCCGATCTGGTTTACCGAGTTGGGATGTGCGGCAATCGACAAAGGCACGAACCAGCCGAACAAGTTTCTGGATCCGAAATCGTCTGAATCGCTGTTGCCTGCATATTCAAACGGGCTGCGTGACGACTTCATTCAGGTCCAGTACCTGGCGGCGACCCTTGGATATTGGAGCGACCCGGACGTCAACCCGGTGTCGCAAGTCTATGGCGGACCAATGCTGGACCTGGCGAATGCCTATGTCTGGGCGTGGGATACCCGCCCGTTTCCGACCTTTCCAAATCTGCGAAGCCAGTGGGATGATGGGGCGAACTATGACCGGGGGCATTGGCTGAACGGCCGGTCCGGCTCGCGCACGCTGGCCTCGGTCGTGACTGAGATATGCCACGCGGCAGGGGTGACAGATATCGATGTTACCGGGCTTTATGGCGTGGTTCGGGGATATGTCATCGAAGATGTGACAAATGCGCGGTCGGCTTTGCAGCCGCTGATGCTGCGCTATGGGTTCGACGCGATCGAACGGAACGGCATCTTGCGCTTTCAGATGCGGGATGGCTATGGCGCGATTGCCCTGAACCCCGATCATCTGGCGATCAGCGGTGATCTGGATGGCACGGTTGAACACCGGCGTGAAGCTGAGGCCGAGATGACGGGCCGCGTGCGCCTGCGCTTTGTCCAGTCGGATGCGGATCACGATCTGGTTGCGGAAGAGGCGGTTCTGCCCGAGGACAGCACGCATTCTGTCTCGGTCAACGAGATGCCGTTGTCCATGACACGCACCGAAGGCCGGCAAACGGCTGAGCGCTGGTTGAGCGAGGCCCGTGTTTCCCGCGATACGGTGCGGTTTGCCTTGCCGCCATCGCTGCTGCATCTGGGCGCAGGTGATCTGGTGCGGTTGTCAGAAACCGAAAACAGCCCCCTTTACCGGATTGACCGACTGGAATCGGCCGATCTGCAACTGGTCGAAGCGGTCCGGGTTGAACAGGGTGTGTATAAGGCATCGCAATTGCGCGACGACCCGGCGGTTGTCAGACCCTATGCCGCGCCCGTTCCCGTGTTGCCGGTGTTTCTGGACCTGCCGCTGATCACCGGGGCAGAGGTCCCGCATGCACCTTATCTTGCGGTGACCGCTGATCCCTGGCCGGGGGCCGCGACGGTTTATTCCTCCTCAACCGATGAGGGGTACAGCCTGAGTGATGTGATCCCCGGTCAGGCCATTGTGGGCGTGACCGAAACACCGCTGAGGCGCGCCAGTATCGGCGTCTGGGACGAAGGCGCGGCCGTGAAGGTGCGGCTGTTGGCCGGTCAGTTGGAATCGCGTCCGCGTGGCGCGGTTCTGAACGGTGTCAATCTGGCGGCCATCGGCGACGGAACACCCGGCAACTGGGAGGTGTTCCAGTTCTCGGATGCCACGCTTGAGTCCCCCGGCGTTTACGCGTTGTGCGGGCGGTTGAGAGGCCAGTTGGGGTCGGATGCCCTGATACCGGATGTCTGGCCAGACGGGTCCATATTCGTGTTGCTGAACGATCAGGTGCAGCAGATCAACCTGTTGCGCAACGAGCGGGGTTTGGCCAAACACTATCGCATCGGCCCGGCGACCCGTGGTTACGATGATCCGGCTTACCAGCATCTGATCGCCTCATTCGACGGCAATGGTTTGCGCCCGTTTTCCCCGGTTCACCTCCGGGTGCGATCCGACGCAACCGGCGATCACCTGACCTGGGTGCGGCGCACCCGGTTGGATGGGGATGACTGGTCAGGGCTGGAGGTTCCACTGGGCGAGGAAAGCGAATCCTATCTTGTGCGTGTCTTTGCTGGGGGAACCCTTGTTCGTGAAGAGATGACATCCCTGCCAGGGTGGTCCTATTCGGCGGCATTGAAGGCGGCAGATGGTCTGACCGGGTCATATGAGGTCGGGATTGCGCAGGTGTCGGCCATTTACGGCCCCGGTGCGATGGCGCGACTGGTTGTCGGGTAAGCGGCCCGATGCGACCGCTATTGCACGGTGATGTAAGTGCCGCGGCGCGCGCCTTGTTGGCGGCGCCGCCGCCAGAGCGGACCCGCTTATGCGTCCGGATGATCCATGAAGCGGAACTGGCCGACATACACCGGGCGCGCACGGGTCAGCTGCATCCGGTTTACGGCAACGGATCGCTGATGGCGGTTGCGCGCAACAGGGTGCTGGCCGATGAGCCGGGGTTTGACGATTTGCAATATTGTCAGTGTTTTTCGATGGTTTTGCACCATCTTGCCGAGTTTCTGATCACCCGGTCGCGCAGCTGACGCATTTGCTGGCGGCCAGATCCAGAGACAATCGCTCATCGGGAATACGGTCGCCGCAATCTTCGCAATATCCGTATTCCCCCTCGTCCAGCCGCTTTAACGCGGCTTGAAGGCGGCGGGTTTCGACATTGCGATTCACCTGTTGCGCCTTTGCCATCGCCTGGTTTTGCAACGCATCCATGCGGCTGAGGCGACCAACCGCCTGCTGATCCAGTTCAACAACGGCCTGAGCCTGCTGGCCTGATGCGGACAATTGATCCAGTTCGGCCAGACGCTCGTGAATTCGTGTTTCAAAATATGCGCGTTCGGACTCATTCATTTTCGTTGTATCGCGGATCACGGGTTTGCGTTTGGCCTTTTTGCCACTAAATGGCATTCTAGGCGCAGCAAAGGATCAAAAGCTATGTTTGAAAAACGCAGCCCCGTGACACCGGTCGATCCGGTCTGGAACCGTATCACATCCGAGGCCCAAGCAGCCGTCGAGACAGAGCCGCTTATGGGCGGGCTTGTGCACGCCTGTATCCTGCATCACCGCAGCCTTGAGCGTGCACTGTCCTATCGGATCGCGGCCAAGCTGTGTTCGAACGAAATGTCGATGATGGTTCTGCGCGAGATCGTGGACGAGGCTTATGCCAATGATCCCGGTTTGCTGGAAGCCGCCCGCGCCGATCTGATGGCGGTTTATGAGCGTGATCCGGCCTGCCATCGGTTGTTGCAGCCGATCCTGTATTTCAAGGGCTATCAGGCCATGCAGGCCTATCGCGTCGCGCATTGGCTGTGGCGCAAGGGGCGTTATGATCTGGCCTATTTCTTCCAGATGCGATCGTCGGAGATTTTCGGCATCGACATTCACCCGGCTGCAAGGATCGGCAAGGGGATCATGATCGACCACGCCCATTCCATTGTCATCGGTGAAACCGCCGTGGTCGGAGACAACGTGTCGATGCTGCATTCGGTGACGCTGGGCGGAACCGGCAAGGAAGAGGAAGACCGCCATCCCAAAATCGGAGACGGTGTTCTGATCGGGGCCGGGGCAAAGGTTCTGGGCAACATCAAGGTCGGCCATTGCAGTCGTATCGCCGCCGGTTCGGTGGTGTTGCAGGACGTTCCGCCGTGCAAGACCGTTGCCGGTATCCCGGCCAAGATCGTGGGCGAGGCCGGATGCGATCAGCCGTCGATCTCGATGGATCACATGCTGGGCAAAGATCAGTAGGTTGATTTGAAGTAACAAAAAAGGGACCCTCTATATATTAGGCGGGGCTTTTTTTTGCCGGCCG